>CANGBE010000126.1 GCA_947451875.1 Sphingomonadaceae bacterium
ATCACTACGCCGAGCTGCGGACGCAGCGTAGTAAAAGCATAGGCGCCGACCTTAGCCTTAGTATTCGTGATCTGGTTGATGAAGGTGCTCTTGCCCGCGTTGGGCAGCCCGACCAGACCTGCATCGGCCAGCAGTTTGAGCCGAAGCCAGACCCACATTTCCTCCGCTGGAATACCCGGCTGGTGCTGGCGTGGAGCACGGTTGGTGCTGGTCTTGTAGCTGGCATTGCCGCGCCCGCCCATCCCGCCTTCGAGGAAGACAACGCGCTGGCCAACCTCGGTCAGATCCAGCAGAACCGTTTCGCGATCATCATCGAGCACCTGTGTGCCTACAGGCACTTTGATGACCAGGTTCTTGCCAGCCGCGCCATTGCGGTTCTGGCCTGAGCCGCCGCCGCCACGCGGGGCCTTGAAATGCTGGGTATAGCGGAAGTCGATCAGGGTGTTGAGGCCAGCCACCGCCTCAAAGATGATATCGCCGCCCTTGCCACCATTGCCGCCATCCGGCCCGCCATATTCAACATACATCTCACGCCGGAACGCGACTGCTCCTGCGCCGCCTGCGCCAGAACGAACATAGATTTTTGCTTGGTCAAGAAAATGCATGGTGGGCCGTTAGCTGATTGTTACACGAATGTCGCGTGCAGCCTGCAATCCTTCAAGGGGTGAAGAAGAAAACAGGTTTGAGGAGCAGACCAGTGTATTGAAAATGGCCTTAGCTTGAGGCGAAAATGGTATCTATCGAGAACCGGAGCGCAGCGGCCATTTGGGCCGTGAGCACCGGAAGCGCAGAAAGGTGCCATTTGCAGGCCAAGATGTGGCCATTTTCAATACACTGGTGGAGCCGAGGGGGATCGAACCCCTGACCTCGTCATTGCGAACGACGCGCTCTCCCATCTGAGCTACGGCCCCGTTCCAGTGCATTCCATTTAGCGAATGCGCTTCACCCGTGAAAGTGCGAATTTTCTACTTCACGATAGTACCAGCAGGCAGAGTCATGGCTGAGCCAGGCACAGCATCACCCCACTTGGACTGCCACGCCGCCAGATCAACGCGATACTGATCGAACCGGCGAAAGAAATCGTCAAACACGATCTCGACATTGGGTAGTGACCTTGTCGCAAAGGCGGTGATTTCGGTGGGCTTTATCAGCTTGGCATCGCGGCTGAGCGCCAGCATGGCATCGCAGAAGGCTGGCATAGTCGGCGGCGCGGCGAAGTGGTTATACACTTCGGTCATGAACTTCTCACGCGGCTTAACGAAACCAGCACCGTATTTCTTGCGCCATTCTGCATCGACAGCCTTGTTCAGCAGGCTGAGTGTCTTTGCGTTAGCCTTCAGAAATGCCTTGTAATTAATAAGGATTTCCTTGTGCTTGGGATCATAGCAGCCGAGCGCAGCAACGTTATAGCCAGAGCGCAAGTTCCACGCCGCCTGATTGGGCGATATATTGCGATTCACACTAAGGCGAAGGCCGTCTGCTCCCAACGCAGGGTAAGCCATGTGAGGCGAGGCATAGTCCGGCGGGGTTGGCTTGTAGGGAACATAGACAACCACTGGTGGTGGCGGTGCGGGTGCCGGAGGCGGAGGTGGCGGTACTGGCTTTTTCTTCGCTTCAAGCGAGGCAGAGGCCAAAAACGCGCAGCCAATAACAGCGAGCCTTGCAGCGGAATTCAATTTACCCCGGACCATTTTCGACCGTCCCCTTCATTCCCGCGCACAAACGCCAGCCTATCCCGTTCAACAAGCAAAGAAAAAGCCCGGCGTACAGACTTGCACGCCGGGCCGTTTATTTTCTGTGCTATATCGAAGGCTTAGCGGCGATCGCCCATGAAGCGAAGCAGGAACATGAACATGTTGATGAAGTCGAGATAGAGCGTCAGCGCGCCCATTATCGCGACCTTGCCAACCATTTCCGAGCCAGCAACCTGTGAATAGGTCAGTTTGAGGCGCTGCGTATCCCAAGCGGTAAGCCCGGCAAAAATCAGCACGCCCAGAACCGAGATAGCAAGATCAAGGCCACTCGACCGCAGGAAAATATTGATGACCATGGCGATCAATATGCCGATCAGGCCCATAGCCATGAACGACCCCATCGCCGACAAGTCCTTCTTAGTGGTGTAACCCACCAAACTGAGACCTGCGAAAGCTCCCGCGGTTGCGAAGAAGGTAGTTGCAATCGAAGCCCCGGTATAGACAATGAAGATTGTCGACATCGAGATGCCCATAACCGCGCAGAAGCCCCAGAACAGAGCCTGCAGGGTTGAGCTCTGCATGCGGTTAATGCCCATGTTCATCGCCAGAATGAAACCGAATGGGGCCAGCACGAACACCCAGCGTAGCGGCGTTGCCATGAGCTGCATGGCAGCAGGTGAACTGGCAAACAGCAGAGCAATCACACCAGAGAGCAATACGCCACTGGCCATGTAGTTATAAATCGAAAGCATATAACGGCGCAGACCCATGTCGTAGGCTGCAGTCTGTCCAAGCGAACCACCATTAAGGCCAGTGGACGCGCCAAAACCGGTCCGGTTGGACTGGGGGTCGTTCCAATTTGCCATGCCTTTAAACTCCTTTTTCCGCACAGGTGCGTGCAGATGGAAGCAATATCGTCCTTATGCCGGGTGGTTTCAAGGAAAACCGGACGAGAAAAATTTGTCGCAGATTGTATGATGGTTAACCGGAATTGCGAGCCTCTGCGGCCATCTCAGCCCCGCGATCCCGTGCGGCGCGCAGGGTTGTTTCCATCAACTTGCCAAGCGCCTGATCAGCATCAAGTACATCGAGCCCGCGCTGCGTGGTTCCGCCCGGACTGGCGACACGGCGGGCCAGTTCTCCCGGCGATACCCGAGCCTGTGCGGCCAGCATGGCGGCGCCTTCAACCATCGCCAGCGCCAGCCGGTCTGCCTGCTCGCGCGGCAACCCAAGTTCAGCTCCGCCTGCGGCAAGAGCATCAATCACCCGATAGACGAATGCTGGGCCCGATCCTGAAAGCGCGGTAACGGCATCCATGAGGCTTTCACCTGCCAGCCACTCGGCATGGCCTAGCGGGGCCATTAACTCTTCGATCAACGCGTCTCGACCACTTTTCCGATCACCGAAGAGACCAATCGGAGACTTGCCGAGCGCCGCTGCCAGATTGGGCATTACGCGTACGATTCCGCCAGCCTCAGGAAAGCGGCGATGCAGCGTCGCAAGATCAACCCCAGCGAGGATTGAGAGCAGCTCAGTTTCCGGCCCCGCCAGCGCAGCAACTGCGTCAGCCGCATCACCCAGCTGTTGCGGCTTTACGCCTAGCAGAATCACATCGAATATCGCGCCACTTGGCGGAACCTCGCGCAACAGTTTTACGCCTGCCGGGACATGGGGAACAATCGGATCGACAACGGTAAAGATGTCGGGTGCGAAACCACCACGCAGCCAACCGGCGAGCATAGCCCCGCCCATATTACCGCAACCGATGATGAGGATCTTCACGCCTCGCCAGCCGCATCGACCATGGCGCTGGCCAGAGCTTCTGTCGGGCTCTTGTCTCCCCACAGGATGAACTGGAACGCCGGATAGAACCGGTCGCATTCATCAATCGCTGCCTCAACTGCAATCTGCGCCTGATTGAGGCTGAGCAGACCATCATCACCCAGCATCAGCGCATGGCGATATAGCAGTACCATGCCGTTCGACCAGACATCGAAATGCCCCAGCCACATTTGTTCGTTGACCAGTGCCAGCACCTCGAACATCGGTGTGCGCTTGTCCTCTGGTATCCGGATTTCTGGTAGACAGATGATCTGCAACACATGATCGTCTTCGCGCCAAATGCAGCGCAGTTGATAGCTTGCCCATGACCCCTGCACTTCAGCAGTAATTTCGTCCTCGCTGGCATAGTCAAATGGCCAGCCACGGGCTTCACACAGCGCCGCCAGCATGTCGACCGGTGCGGCGTCTTCGTCACGGCTCATGTGGATGTGGCCAGCGGTCAATTCAGGTGCTCCCGGTTCATATTGGATGGATGCGACGAGCAGGGGGCTTCGCACAATGCGCGAAGCGCGAAGGGTTGCGCATAACTCTATAAGCCTGTTCACACGCTGTGGAAAATCGGTGCGAAAGACCAATTTTTTGGGTTAACGTCCGGCCATCGGATCGACCACCTGCCCTGCCGGACTGGTCCATTGGAATGCATCAACGTCAGCCTTGGTCAGGCGCTTGAGAAAGGTATTGACCGCTGCTTCCGTTTCGAACGGACCGGTGAGCAGGCGATTCGTGCGGCCCCATTCGGTGATCGACGGCGATTTTCCGCGCAGAAGATCCGGGTTGTCTTTCACCAACCCTCGCCAGGTATAGCCCAGCGCTGATTTATCACGCCCGGTGCCCACCTGCACCCAGATGCGGCTGGGATTCACGGGCTTGGCCGGTTCTGGCTTGGCGCGCACGATCTTGCGAACATCGACCGCTCCTGATGCCGGAAGCGCCTTTGCAACTGGCGCGCCAAGATCACCGAAAGCTTCAGCAAAGCTCGCTGCCTGCTTGGGCGGTTCGGCCTTCATCGCTGGCTTTGGCACTGGTGGTGGAGCGGCGGCTGGCGCAGGCGCGGGTTCTGCTGGCACCGCGACCGCAGTTTCGCTTTTGGCGACCTTGCCCAGATCAAAGCTGTTAACGGCAACGGTAGTTAATGGCGCAGGCGACAGGACAGGCTGCGGCTTAGGCTCCGGCTTTGGCGTTGCAACGGCAAGCTTTGCAGCAGCCGCGGCAGGCTTTGGCGCAGGTGGGGAGACTTCGCGCGCTGCCAGTGCGGACGGAGTTTCGCTCTCCTCCCGGCGAGGATTAAGCTCGGGCGGGGCAACTCGCGGCGCGGTTGCGACAGCCACTTCGACCGACTTGGCCTTAGACTTTTCCTTTCCCTTGTCTTTGGGGCGCGAAGCGTTGGCTCCCAACGGCTCACCAGCAGGCATCAGCGCGG
>CANGBE010000127.1 GCA_947451875.1 Sphingomonadaceae bacterium
CTAAGACCCAACCATCCGGCCAGGCAAGGCGCGCTCACAGCTTCCACCCCGCTTGCACCGTGAAGTTCCGCTGCGGGAAGGGGTGGAACAGGAAGTACTTGGTGTTGTTCACGTTATCGACGCCCGCCGCGAATTCGAAATGGTCGGTAACCTGAAAGCGCACGCGCAGATCGATCACCGAATACTTCCAGAAGCCCTGATAGGTTTGCCCGACAGTGTCGATGTTATCCAGCGTCGCGAAATTGCGGCTGGTCATGCGGTAGGCTGCGGTCAGCGCAATACGATCCGTGGCGCGGTAGGTGGCGACAAGGTTGGCCTTCCAGTGCGGCACCGAGGGCAGGAGCTTGCCGACCGAGCCGGGAAAGCCACTGTTCTTGCTGGTGATTGCATCGGCATAGGTAACGCTGGCCGAGAGATCGAGCCTTGACAGCACGTCTTGCCTCTCCAGCGCCAGCTCCACTCCGCGCGCGCGGGTGCGGTCAACGTTCTGGACATAGGCGCTGGTGATGCCCGGCGTGCCCACATTTGTTTGCGAGATCAGAGCATCGTCGATCACTTCATTGAACAGTGAAAGGCGGACCGTGCCCTTGGCATCAGCATAGACCAGCGCCAATTCCGCCGAGCGGGCGCGTTCGGGGCGCAGGCTTGGATTGGGGTTGGCGAGCTGGGTGCCGATGGTGGTCGCCTGATAGAGCTCACCAACCGTCGGGAATCGCCACGCCTGCCCGATGGAGAGGCGGGCCGAGAGGCGATCGCTCGCCTTCCATTCGAGCGAGGCCTTGGGCGAGAAGCCGCTTGCCTTGCGCTCCGCCTGCGTCACCGATCCTGCCGTTGTGACATTCAGCCCGCCCCACGCGCGCCACCATTCCTGCCGCGCGCCGAGCGTGAGGGTGAGCGCGGGGGTCAGCGCCAGCTGGTCCTGCGCCCAGATCGCCGCCGTGCGGGTACGGCCGCGGGATGTGGCTGTGACAGCGCCTTGGGTAGTGGCATCGAGCCAGCTGGTTTCGGCATAGGTGTTGGCGTTCAGCATGTAGCGATCCAAGTGCCCGCCGAAGCTGATGACATGGGCGTTGTCAGCGCCGGGTCGCCAAGCCGCCTTGGCATCGAGCGTTGTCCAGCCGGTGCCATCTTGCCGCTGCACCGCGCCAGCGCCGCCGGTGAAGGCGGCTGGCAGCGCGACTGAGGCGGCGGGGCTGGACTGCAGATCGTGGTCATAGTGATAGCTGGTGCCAACCACGTGCCAGTCGAAATGGCTGCCCGATCCCTCCAGCGTTACAGCATGGGCTGTATGGTGTGCATCGCGCCAATAGAGCGCCGAGTTGAACCCGGACGTGCTGGTGCCATTGGCGGTGAGGTAGCTGACCGCGCCAGTGGTGCCGCTCTGCAGATAGCTCTGCACTGTGCCCTGCGTATCGTCGGTCCAGACGCCGAGCAGGTAGGACAGATGGACATTGCTGCCGAGATCGAGCCGGGCCTTGAGCTTGTAGGTATCCTGCACGTGGTGCTCCAACCCGCCCACGCCGATCACCCGGATCGCCGAGCCGAGCCTGTTGAGGTCAGCGAAGCCGCCAACGGTCAGCACGCCTGCACTGTCCTTGGGATTTGCCGTTCCGTTCACCGTGTTGACGCTAACGGGCTGGCTCTCCGCATCGGTGCGGGTGAAAGCGGCGAACAGCGAGAGCGGGCCGATTTTATCGCCAAACGTGGCGGAATACTGCTGTGTGGGCAGTGTGCGGTGGGTGTCATAGAGATCGAAGGTCTGCACATTGCTGACCACACGCAGGCTGGCTTCCAGCTTTTCGGGCTGGCGGGTGGTGATGTTCACCGTCGTGCCGATGCCGTTGCCGGGATAGGCGGCGGAGAAAGGGCCGTAGAGCACGTCGATGCGCGCAATTTCCTCGGGCGTTACCAGAGTCCAGCGCGGGCTGCCGTTGCCATTGTTGTTGCCGATGAAGGCCGAAAGCAGCACACCATCGGCATAGATCAGGCTGCGCGCCGATGCGCCAAGGCCCGATGTGCGGGTGGCGATGGGGGCGAAGTTATCGCCGATGTGTCGTTTGCGGATGATCAGGCTGGGGGCATATTTCAGCGTGTCTTCCACGCTCAGTGCGTTGACCTTGGTGGCGATGTCTTCGGCGGTTACCGTCTGGCGGGTGGCGGGGGGTAGGTCGATCCGGTCATCGGCGTGATGGCCGGTGACGACGATCTCTGGGTGATGCGGAGCGTCGGCCTCGCTGTCATCGGCGAGGGCGGGGGCGGAATAGGCAAGCGCTGCGGCGAGCGCGACGAGTGAGGTTTTCATGGGAGTAATCCGGCAAATCTTGCCGCCCGCGTTGTTATGCGGTGGCAATCTGACAATCAGGCCCGCACGCAGGCGAACCGCTTAAAGGATGTCAGACGAGGGCCGGAGGGCCGCATTGCGGCGGCTGGACGTGAGTCCGGCGGCGCAGGGGCGGAATAGTCGCAGGGGCAAAGCCCAGCGCGAGAATGAACAGGATCAGCGAGGCGGCGAGCAGCGCATCGGCGCCGCCGAGAGTAGCGAATGATAGGCCCGAATAGGGGCAGGTGCCATCGGCCTTGGCACCGCCGCCAGCCTTGCCATCGGGAGCCTCGCCCGAAACGGCGATCTTGGCGTCCTGCATCATGCCGGTGCCGTCGCAAATCATCACTGATAGGGTCTTGCCGGATGTGACGGGCATGAAACCCACCGGTGTCAACGCCTTCATCGCCAGCGCCAGCAGGACCAGCCCGAAGGCCAGATGCCGGTGCAGACGGAAGAAGGCGCGAAAGGTGTGCATTGCAACCGGGCCGTTAGCGTGTCGCAACGTGGGGCGCAATCATGGTTCGATTACCACGAAGGGCGCCCAGATCGAGGGATCGCTCCTTCCCATGTTCTGGCCCATGTTCTGGCCCACGTTCTGGCCCATGCGCTTGCCCATCAGTTCGAGCATGGCGCGGCGCAGGGCTTCGGCGTGGGAAAGGCCACCGGCATTCAGCGCCAGTGTGCGGGCAGAAAGGAAAGCTGCAACATCATCGCGCACCGGCCAATGCGATACCAGCAACGCGCGCGCTCCTGCATGGATGAAGGCAGAGGCCAGCCCGCCAAAGCTCGCGCCCCCGCGCGTCTCGCCGCTCGCTGTGTTGCAGGCCGAAAGGATGACCCAATCGGCATTGAGCGAAAGTCGCGCGATTTCGGAGGCGGTGAGAACACCGTCATTGCCCTCCGCCGCATCAACGCCCGGCGCGCTGAGCACTAGCGCGGGTTCGCTGATCCCAACAATTTCGCCACTGACAAGCCCGTGCGTGGCAAAAGCGATCACGGAATAATCGCTCAATTTTGCGGCCTTGATCATCGCTTCACTAGCATCCGATCCCTCAAGAATGCGCGCCTTCGCCGTGCCAAGGGCTTTGGCCATCTTGTGCAACTCGTCGGTCGAACCCGGCAGGTCGGGCAAGTCTTGCAGGCCCGGAAGTAGCCCGGGGCCATCAAGCATTGGTGCGCCCACACCAAGAAAAAGCCCGCTGCGATTGCTGCGGGATTGACTGGGGTTGTGTGCCCGCAATGAAGCGGCAATCGCCACCGAATGATCGTTGATCAACCAGCGGGGAGCTTGACGCTTCGCATTTGTTACCAGCACAGCCGGAGGCACCGAGGCCAGCGCTCCGGAGGTGAACCAAACCACATCGCGGTGCGTTGCCATTGTGGCCGCCAGTTTTGCTGGAACGATCGCCTGATAGAGCGCCCGCGCGGCCGCAAAATCAAATCCACCACCCGCCTCTGCCTCCGCAGGATCGAGCGAGCGGCGGAGGCGCTGTACAAGATTGCCGACCTGCCATCGGCGGGAAGGTGCCTTTTGCCAGACGAGCCCTTCGCGGCTCACGGCAATCGCCAGCGTCCCATCATCGAGTGGCAGTGGGGCCAACAGCACCTGCCCATTTTTCAATCGCGCTCGGTAATCTGCCAGCGCAACTGGAGCAGGACGGCCCAGACTGCGGAATTCAGGGGCAATTTTGTCAAGCTCTGCGCCGGTGTTGGCGATCTTCACATCGTTTGCAGCAATGGCATCGGCATTGGCCTTGATCTGCGCCAGATCGGCAGAGGCGAGTGCCGTGCTGCGCTCCCGGTCAAGCAGCTGCCGCTGGCGGAGCAGGTCTTGAAAGGCCCGGATCTTTGCTGAAGATGCCGGGTTATTGGCGGCAGCGCGAGCAGCGACTTCACTGGTCACGAGAACTACGTCCGAGAGATTGGCGAGCTGGAGGAAGTGGAACGCGTCTTCGCTTTGATGATTGGCCAGTGCGAGTTCAGTGACAACTGAAAAGCTGGCGGAAAAGGCCGCGCCAAAGCGCACCAGATCGCGGCGGCTGGTGGCGGCATCGAGCAGAGTCTTCTCCAGCCGCTGGGCAACGCCGCGCGCCAGCTGATACGCCTCTGCGCGGCGCCCATTGCGCGCGATGATGCGGGCAAAGGCAATTTCCGAGGTCATTCGCTTGATGTCAGCCTCGCCCAACTTTGAGCGAATCTGGATGATCGCGGGTTCCGCGATTGCCAGCGCCGCTTTGGCTTGGCCCGCGAGCACCAAAGTGTTGGCCAGTTCCAGATGGGTGCGGGCGCGCTCGGGATTGTCAGCAGGAGTTCCCGCATCAATCATCGCTGCAGCCTGTTTGCGCCGCGCCATTGCCAGCGCAAGGTCGCCGCGCGCCTGAGCCGCATCGGCAGCATAGCGAAGCGGATAAGCCGGGGTAATTGGATCGCGCTTGATCGTCGCCTTTTGGTGAAATTCCATGCTGCGCAGCCACAGTTCCTCGGCCACTTCATACCGGCCCTGAGCATCGACAACCGCCGCGAAGTTAGACAACGAAATGGCGCGGTAGAACCAGCTTTCCGCCTGATAGCGGGCCTCAAGATCGACCACCTTGCGCATGGCCACTTCGGCTTCAGCA
>CANGBE010000128.1 GCA_947451875.1 Sphingomonadaceae bacterium
AGTGCGGCAGTTGATGCGGCTTTCTTCGCAGATGCGCCGGGAGTGAAATCGAATTTCATTTCGACACTGGGCTATGGCGATCCGGCAACGATTTTCGGCCGCAGTCCGCGCCCTGATTTTGATCGGTTCAATTCGATAGCCTGATGCGGACCCTCGTAATCGACAGCGCGACAGAGGCCTGTTCGGTGGCGCTGTTCGAAAACGATGCCCTGATCGGCAGCGATTACCGGGTACTGGGGCGCGGCCATGCTGAACTGCTGATCCCGATGGTCGCTGCGCTTCCCGGCAAGGGTAAAGCAGACCGGATCGTGGTTTCACTCGGCCCCGGTAGCTTCACCGGTGTGCGCGTTGGCCTTGCTGCGGCGCGGGGTCTGGCACTGGCATGGAAAGTGGAAGCACTGGGCTATCCGACCCTCGCTCTGATCGCCGCGATGGCGCGGGCCGAGTCTGGCGCCCAGAACGTGACTGTGGTGATGACCGGCGGGCATGGCGAATGGTTTGTCCAGCCCTTCGATGCCGAGGGCACCGAATTGGCCAAACTTGGATCGCTTTCACCCGATATCGCAGCCCGGCAAATAACCTCACAACTGGTCGCTGGGACGCAGGCCGAAGCACTTGTCGCGGCGCGCGGTGTTGGTAATGCCTTGGCGCTGCTCCCTGATGCCCGGCAGTTTACCTGGCTGCCAGAACACTTCCTAACCCCAGACCTGACCCCGCTCTATGGACGCCCGCCCGATGCCCGCCTACCGGGTGCGAGGTTGGTAGAGGGCACCACCTAATGCCCGCGCTCGATGATGTTGACCGGATCATGGCGGTGATGCAGGCCGCCTTTGATCCCGCATTTGGTGAAGCGTGGAACCGCAGGCAAGTGGAAGACGCGCTGCTGTTGGGAAATTGCCACTATTTGCTGGCCGATGCAGCAGGGCAGGAGCCCGCAGCGGAAAGCCCGGTCGCCGGTTTTTCGCTCTCCCGCAAAGGTTACGATGAAGAAGAGCTGCTGCTGTTCGCCATTGCACCACAGTTCCGTCGCCGTGGTGCCGGAGCCGCTCTACTCGCGCGCTTTGCGGAGGCCGCAAAGGCGCGGGGCGCAAAGCGGCTTCTGCTTGAAATGCGCCGAGGAAATCCTGCCGAGTTCTTGTACCGCGCCCATGGCTTCGAGCAGATCGGCTGTCGTCCGAACTATTACCGCCCTCCTTCAGGCGCGCAGATCGACGCAATTACCTTTGCCTGCAGTTGCGATCAGTAATTACTTGTAGTTTTGTAAAAGCTGACAGAAGACTGACGATATTTACACAATAGAGTCTTTTTTGATCTTGCAAAGACCATAGGCCGCGTTAAAGGCCGACTCATCCGATGTAAGCGAAATCTGGACTTCGCTTAGTAAAAAATAATAATCGGTCGCATACAAAAGGAACCAACCATGGAAAATCCTCAGGGTGACATGAACGAAACCCTCATCACACTGACTTCAGACATTGTCGCTGCTCATGTAAGCAATAATAATGTTACTGTTGAAGAAGTTACATCGCTTATCAGCAATGTTTACAAGTCACTTGCCGCGCTCGGTGCGCCTGCCGCGCCTGAAGCTGCGCCGCTCAAGCCCGCCGTTACGGCCCGTGCTTCAGTAAAGCCTGACAAGGTGATCTGCATGGACTGCGGCATGGAGCTGCAAATGCTCAAGCGCCACCTGACCACGCATCATGGCATGACCGTTGATGAATATCGCGCCAAGTGGAACCTTGCCGCCGATCACCCGGTCGTCGCACCAAACTATGCCGATCGTCGCCGCGATCTGGCAAAGAAGATTGGCCTGGGCCGCAAGCTTGGCACCAAAATGCCCAAGAAGGCTGCTCCCGCCAAGGTTCCCGCAAAGCGCGGCCGTCCGCCCAAGGCTAAATGATCGAACTTCATTGCCTATGACTGTTTGCAGAATTGCCCGGCGGGACTAATATCCTGCCGGGCAATTCATTTGTGGCGATCAAAACGTGCATCAATCCATCGACATCGAAGCGCTTTGTGCCGAACGCGGCTTGCGGATTACCGAGCAGCGCCGGGTTATCGCCCGAGTCCTGTCTGACAGCACCGATCACCCTGATGTCGACAAGCTTTACGAGCGGGCCAGCGCCATCGATTCCGGCATATCTATCGCCACGGTCTATCGCACCGTTCGCCTATTCGAAGAGGCCGGCATCCTTGATCGCCACGATTTCGGCGATGGCCGTGCGCGCTATGAGGCGAGCCCCGAGGCGCACCACGATCACATGATCGATGTCGAAACCGGCAAGGTCATCGAATTCGTCGATCCCGAACTCGAAGCCCTGCAACGCCAGATTGCTGAGAAGCTGGGCTACCGTCTGGTCGATCACCGCATGGAACTGTTCGGCGTCAAGCTGGTACGCGATGAGCCTGCCGGGGGAACAGGCGCCGAATAATGGGTATGCTTGGCTGGCTCCGGATTACCCTGCGCGGCAGCGGTATCATCGCCCTGCTGATCTTGCTGGTGCCATTGCACTATCTTTATCGTTTGCTGCGTTATGGCTCGCCATTCCCCATGCTGTTTCTCGCCGGAACTGCGCGGCTGGTTGGCGCAAGGGTACATCGTCACGGGGTGCCGTTGCGCCGCGATGTGTTCTTCCTCGCCAACCACATTTCGTGGGTCGATGTTCTGGCGCTGGGCGGAGCAAGCGGCACAGCCTTTGTCGCCAAGGCAGAAGTGCGCGATTCCCCTGTGCTTGGCTGGCTAGCAGGGCTTAACCGCACGGTATTCGTTTCACGCGAAAACCGGATTGGCGTGGCCGAACAGATCAACGCCCTTCGCGAAAGCCTGGCCGATAACTGGTCCATTGCGGTCTTTCCTGAGGGCACGACAACCGACGGGCAATCGCTGCTGCCGTTCAAAACATCGATGCTGCGCGTACTCGAACCGCCGCCGCCGGGCGTGATGGTTCAGCCGGTGCTGCTAGATTATGGGGCGATTGCCGAATGGATCGGCTGGGTGGGTGATGAAACCGGGATCGCGAATGCCAAGCGCATTCTGGCAAGGCGCGGCAGCTTTGATCTTGCCATCCACTTCCTCGATCCCTTCGACCCGCGCGACTTCAGCGGACGCAAAACGATCGCCGCCGAAGCAAGAGCAAGGATCGAACCCGCGCTGGTCACTGCGCTGGGCAAGCCGCTGCGGGTGTTCGGACATGATGTAGGTCCTGTAGGCTATGTGGCGGCGGCGGAATGAGCCAAGATTTGCCCAAGCCCCTTCCCGCCCTGCACCAAATCCCCTAAGCGCTCGCGCATCATGCGCCCCACTTCCACTCCACAGACCTACCGGGTCAAAAGCTTCGGCTGCCAGATGAACGTCTATGATGGCGAGCGGATGGCCGAGCTGCTGGCCGCGCAAGGCATCACGCCCGCGCCGGAAGGGGAGGACGCAGATCTGGTGGTGCTCAACACCTGCCACATCCGCGAAAAGGCGGTGGACCGGATCTATTCGGACATTGGCCGCCTGAGCAAAAACAAGTCACCGCTGATCGCCGTCGCGGGCTGCGTCGCGCAGGCGGAAGGCGAAGAGATCATGCGCCGCGCGCCGGAAGTGAGCATGGTCGTCGGCCCACAGGCCTATCACCGCTTGCCGGCGATGATTGAGGAAGCCGTCGCGGGCCGCCGTTCGGTCGATACCGATATGCCCGCCGAAACCAAGTTCGACAAACTGCCTGCACGGCGCAAGGTTGGCCCATCGGCCTTCCTCACCGTGCAGGAGGGCTGCGACAAGTTCTGCACCTATTGCGTGGTGCCCTACACCCGCGGCGCCGAAGTATCGCGCCCCTACACCGATCTGCTGGCCGAGGCGCAGCGGTTGGTGGATGCAGGCGCGATGGAGATCACGCTGCTTGGGCAGAACGTGAATGCGTGGACTGGCGAGGACTCCAAGGGGCGCAGCGTGGGCCTCGATGGCCTGATCCGCGATCTCGCCGCGCTGCCTGATCTTAAGCGCATCCGCTATACCACCAGCCACCCCAATGACATGACCGAGGGCCTGATCGCGGCCCATGGTGAGATCGACAAACTGATGCCCTTCCTCCACCTGCCTGTGCAATCGGGCAGCGACCGGGTGCTGAAGGCGATGAACCGCAGCCACACGGTGGAGAGGTATCTCAAGCTGCTCGATCGTGCCCGCGCGGTTAGGCCCGATATTGCTCTGTCCGGCGACTTCATCGTCGGCTTCCCGGGCGAAAGCGACGCCGAATTCGAAGAGACGCTGAGCCTTGTTGCCCATGTCGGTTATGCCCAGTGCTTCAGCTTCAAATACTCCCCCCGCCCCGGCACCCCCGCCGCAACGATGGACGGCCAGATCGCGCCCAAACTGATGGACGAGCGGCTCCAGCGCTTGCAGGCCGCGCTTCAGGTGAGCAGCCTGGCCTTCAATCAGGCCTCTGTGGGCCGCAAATGTCAGGTGCTAATCGACCGCACCGGGCGGCAGGCGGGCCAGTGGCTGGGTAAGTCTCCTTGGCTGCAATCAGTCTATTTTGAGGACGATGCGGCGATTGGCGATCTGGTTGAGGTGGAACTGCTGGAAGCCGGGCCGAACTCATTGCGCGGCAATCTGTTGCACTCCGCACACGCCCCAGATTAAATCCACAGCCAAGCACCAACCGTCGCTTGCCTGTAACAATCCTGCGCCTATCTTGCCTGTGGTGGCTGCGCCGCTCGCAGCCCCTCTCGAAAGGAGCGCATGACCCGCAAGACCGCTCGCGCACAGAATGTGACGCATCTCAAGCCCGAACCACCCAAGCGTGCTCGGGCTGAACTGGAATTCGATGAGCCTGCCGTCCTCGGCGCGCTGTTCGGACAGTTTGATGCCAATCTGGTCCAGTTGGAGAACCGGCTCGGCGTCTATATCGCGGCTCGTGGGAACAAGATCCAGATAGAGGG
>CANGBE010000129.1 GCA_947451875.1 Sphingomonadaceae bacterium
CAAGGATCGTTCCACCACCCAGCAGATCGCGCCCTGATTGATCTCGAAGGACAAAGCGCTCACCTGAAACCCCGCTTGTCGGCGAATCCAGCACGAGCTGGACGGTGGCGTTCTCGCCAGGCGCAATCGCGCGCTGCCCAGGCACGAGTATTCGTGCGCCGATGTCGGCGGCGCCATGGTGGAAATGGACGCTGCTGTCATGGCGGAGCGGTGATGTGCGATCGGGCAACAGGCTGACTTGCGCCTCTATGCGGTTGGTCGGGGCGTGGGCGAAAGGCGCCACCAGCCAGTCACCGCGATGAATTTCGGCCACTTCAATGCCGCTGAGGTTGAGCGCGCAGCGTTGCCCCGGGCCGATTGCTTCGACCTTGACCCCGGCGCTCTGCATTCCGCGCACTCGCACCGCGCGGCCAAGCGGGGAGAGGGTGAGAGTTTCTCCTAACACCGCATGACCCGCCACTACGGTTCCTGTCACCACTGTCCCGGATCCGGTTATGCTGAAGGTGCGATCGATACTCAGGCGAAAACTGTGCGTTTCGTCGGGAAAAAGGTCAGTTCGTTGGTCAAGTATTTCGGTAGCCAGTTCGGGGATGCCAATTCCGGTCTTGGCCGATACCGCGATGATTGGCACACCACTGAGCAGGGTCGGCGCCAAGAGCTCGGCCACTTCCAAGCGCACCTGTTCGATGCGCGGATTTTTGACGCAATCAGCCTTGGTGATCGCCACCGCCCCGCGACTTACGCCAAGCAGGTCAAGGATGCGCAAGTGCTCGATGGTTTGCGGCATCACGCCGTCATCGGCGGCGACCACCAAAACGGCAAAGTTTATGCCTGAAAGCCCGGCCAACATGTTGCGGACAAAGCGTTCGTGCCCCGGTACGTCGATAAAGCCGATTACGGGCCCATCATCGGGCCACCAATAGGCGAAACCGAGGTCGATTGAGATGCCGCGAGCCTGCTCTTCTGGAAGACGGTCAGTCTCGACCCCGGTCAGCGCACGGACCAGCGATGTTTTGCCATGGTCAATGTGGCCGGCGATGGCGATCAGCATCGTGAGGCTTTGCAGCAAAGATCACGTGATGACAATAATATCGGAACCCTGTCTGGAACGGCTGCGGCGCCAAGGCGGGGCTGACCGAAAGGCGCTCCTAACGATCAGCCCCTAGCTTTACATTCAAAGCCCCAGATCGAGGATCTTGCCGTCGAAGTTGCCGCCCAGCCTCTGGGTGGCCGTCGCCAGCTTGGCCGGGGCTTCGTGGGCGATGTAGCCGTCAATCAGACGCTGATAGTTGGCAACTAGACCTTCGACATCCTTGGCCAGCCGCATGAAGTCAAAGCCTTGTGAATGCAGGCCCTTCTGCTGGATCGGAATGTTGGAATAATCCTGCCGCGGGATCATCGGGAAGTCCTGGCTGTCATAGGGCAGGATCGTTGGGGCCATCGGCGGGGATGGTTCTTGTCCTTCTGGGAACTGTGTCAGTGACCAGATCTCGAACATGCAGCTTTCCGGGCCGAGCGGACGGATGCGGTAGCTCGCCATCGAGGTGAAATAGGTCAGCAGGAAGTAGTGCGGAAACAGGAGCGATACCGCTTCAAGCGGGTAGTCAACCGCCACCTGATTGAGATCGGGCACGTCTTCACCCCGTGCGCGCAATTCTGCGGTGATGGCGGCGGTGACCTTGCCATACCACATCATCATCGCCTGATGCGGATCGTCGGGCAGGCCTTCATGGCCAATCGTGCGGGCAATCTCCACTTCCTTGGCATGGACCAGCCCCGACATGCCTTCGCCCAGCAGCTCAAGATTGCGGATTTGGGCCGCGATATTGTCTGCAACGCTGATGTCGGGGTTGATCTGCGGGCCAAGGCCGCCAGTGTCATTGCCATAGCGCGAGTTGTAAAGCGCCGGCACCGCGTGCTGCAGTTGCGGGTGGGTTTTCATCACGTGGTAGCCCTCCATGAAAGCCTCCATCGCGATCTTCCAGTTTGCCGGAAGAACCGTCGCGAACCACCATTCGGAGCGCAGCTTTTCCATCTTGCGGGCATCGAAGCCATCAAGCACTGGGCCCATGCTTTCGTGCAGCGACGGTGCGTTGTCATCGAAGTTGATGAAAGCGCAGCCGCCCCAGGTTTCAACTCGGCAGCTCTTCAGCGCCAGTTCCTTCTGATCGAGAAGATCCTCGCTGAACATGTGGCGGCCATAAACGAATGTGCTTTCGCCATCCATGTTCCAGCGCCAGCCGTGGAAAGGGCAGGCAAAGCCGGACTTGGCGCAGTTACCATGGTCGGCCCCGTGCCCGCCAGCAATCGGCACGCCGCGGTGGCGGCAATGGTTGTGGTGGGCCTTGACCCCGTCCTTGGTGCGGACGACGATTACTGACTTGCCGACGTTTGAATACTCGATCCAGTCACCGACGTTGGGAATCTGTTCCAGTCGGCAAGCCATCTGCCAGACATGCGGCCACAGGTGATCGACTTCGGCCTGATAGAAGGCCTCATCATAGTAGCGCTTCGACGGGATCAGTTCGGGGTTCTCGATCGGGAAGGGATTTGCCGCACGCAGCATTCCCGCAGGGTCCATTTCAGCCATTGCAGCACCTCTTGTTTTTATGGTTGGAGTAAGCGCAGCGATCAGCTGAAGGGTTCATCGCCCAGGATCGGCAACAGCAACGCGAATTCAACTGCGGCCATTCCTGCGCGATCACGGCAGAGCGATGGCAACCCGGGCATCACGAATAGATCTCGTTACGGAAAACCGATGTCGCCATTATCAGCCTTTTGCCGCCAGTCTGATTACTCAGCTTCAGGCCAAAGGGCAGGTCGGCCACTGGCATCATTTACATCAACCGCATCACTACGATTGAGCCTTTGCCGCCAGCGCTCCAGGCGAAGCTGTTGTTAACGGCGCCGGAGTTGTCATAGGTGAAGGTCGGTAGGCTGGTCGTGGCGCTGGAAAATGACGAGACCGTGCTGACATCTACATAGAGGTTATTGCACTGGAGAAACGGCGGCAGGGCGGAACAGGCGCTGGTCTTGAACTGCGCGGCTGTCTGTCCGGCCTTTTGCGCTTGGCCGGTTAACACCTTGCGCGCAGCATCCTCTGCAGCCGTTTCCAGCCCCTGTTGCGAAAGATACAGCAGGCCGACCTGCAGTATGCCGATGAGCAGGCCGAGAAACATCGGCATCAGCAGCGCGAATTCCACCACCACACTAGCGCGCGAACAGGTGCGCAAGCGCAGCAGGAACGGGGAACGAGCGAACTGAGCAAACATCGAATAGCGCCTCTCGCCGCTGGATAGCGAGGGCGCGCGAATGTGTGGTTTAGAGGGGCTTAGGGGGTATTACGGGGGAGGGTGATGCTACGCCTTACCCAAAATCCATTCCCCAAGCGCCGCCAAGCAATCCCGGCCCAGCAGCGCCGAGCGTTCCGGGCTCCAGCCTTGCGCCAAGCACGGCAGGTCGTCGTTGTCCTTGAATGGCATTTCCAGTGTCATGCTCACTGCACCGAACCGCTCGGCGAGCTGGTTGGTCGACATGGTTAGGTTGGCCTTGCCTTTGTCTGCTACCGGATAGCCGCGTTTGGTCTGGAAATCGGGGGTGCGGCGCTCAAGGATTGCCTTGTAGCGGGCATAGCCAGCGCCCTGCTTCTCAGTCCATGAAGGGATGCCTTCAAACCCGGCAAGGAACACGTGCGGAATAGCTTCGTCACCGTGAACGTCCATGGCGAAGTCCACGCCGGTTGCGTCCATGGCATTGCGGATCGCCAGCACTTCGGGCGAGCGTTCAAGGCTCGGTTCCGCCCACTCGCGGTTAAGGTTCACGCCCACGGCATTGGTGCGCAGGTGGCCGCGCCGAGAACCGTCAGGGTTGGCATTGGGAACAACATGAAAGCGGCAAAGCGCGCGCAGCTTGCGGCCCCAGGGGTCGGCGGGATCGGTCAGGCAATCGAGCGCGCCTTCCATCCACCATTCGGCCATGGACTCGCCCGGGTGCTGGCGAGCGTAGAGCCAGACCTGCAACGGGCCTTCGCCCAGTTCGAGGCAGTCAATCGGCTGGCCATCGATTGAATGGCCCAAGCAGCGGTAGGTTACGCCCAGCTGGGCTGCGGTTTCAGCGATCAGATCGTGATGCCGCTCCATCGAATAGGGCGCGAAATAGGCGAACCAGCAGGTGCCATTTTCGGGGGTGTGGCAGATGGTGAGCGTGCCGCCATCTTCCTTGCTGTCCCAGCTGGTTTCCGTCCGCCCCCAGAAATCGCGATCCTCGCTGAAGGCGGCGCGATAGCCGGACCAGCCGCCGGGATAGGCTGAGGCATTCAGGCCGGTGATCTTCAGCACCAGTTCGCGGCCCGCTGCGCCGGTGACGCGGAAGTGGAACCACTGGAAGAATTCGGAATCCTTGTCGCGCCGGATGGTCAGACGGGCTGTGGCTCCGTCGACGTCGAGTACTTCGATATTGCCCGAATCAAACGCGGCGTCGATCTGGATGGGTCCTGAGGTCATTTGACCTCGATATCCTCACCTGATGTGCCGGGGAAGCCCCTGAACAGCGCTTCCGTCACTTTGGCAGCACCAAGCGAGGTTTCGGCCATCGGGCTTTTCGCACTGACGGTGAAACTGGCGCGGCCTTCCCACAGTGTGATGCCGCTTTTTCGATCGCGGATGCTGACTAGAAGTTTGGTTTCCACCTGATCGGGCGGCGGGCCGGATAGATCGATACCGATGCCCAAGCCGACGCCAGAGCCATATGATCCCGCCGAACCGCCCACGCTCACCGGTCCGCGCGTGCGTTCCGGGCGATAACGAATGCGGGTAACCCGAACTATCGCTACCTGTTCACCTGCACCGCTGGCAGCAGTATTGAAGCCCAGCCGCTGTAATTGTTGGTTCACGGCCGCCCGATAAGCCTGCTGTTCCAGCGAAC
>CANGBE010000130.1 GCA_947451875.1 Sphingomonadaceae bacterium
CGCTTTTTGTTGTCGAACGATGATCGACCAGTGCTTGTGCCGATCGAGGAAATCATCGACGAAGCCCGCAATGGCCGGATGTTCATTCTCGTGGACGATGAAGACCGCGAAAACGAGGGCGATCTGATTATCCCGGCACAAATGGCGACGCCCGATTCGATCAATTTCATGGCGACACATGGCCGCGGCCTTGTCTGTCTGGCGCTCACTTCAGAGCGCTGCAAGCAGCTTGAGCTCAAGCCTATGGTGCGCGAGAACGGTACGCCACTGGGTACAGCCTTCACCGTGTCCATCGAGGCACGAGAAGGTATTACCACGGGCATCTCAGCTGCAGATCGTGCTCGAACAGTCTCGGTTGCTATCGATGGGAGCAAAACGAAGGCGGACATCGTTTCACCAGGCCATGTTTTCCCGCTGCAGGCCCGTGATGGCGGGGTTCTCGTGCGGACCGGTCACACCGAAGCCGCGGTCGACATTTCCCGGCTCGCTGGCCTAAATCCTTCTGGCGTGATCTGCGAAGTGATGCGTGATGATGGCGAGATGGCCCGGCTCGACAACCTTATTGCTTTCGCCCGGATGCACGATCTGAAGATCGGCACGATCCGCGACCTGATTACCTATCGCCGCCGCCACGATCATCTTGTCGTAAAGAAGGCGGAGTTCGATTTCCAGAGCAACTGGGGCGGCGCCTGGAAGGCTTGCACCTTCTTTAACAAAGCTAGTGGCGACGAGACCATGGCGATCGTCAAGGGCCGGATCGATTCCACCAAACCGACGCTGGTGCGCATGCATACGATGTCGATGTTTGCCGACATCTTTAATGAGGACAGCGATCGTGCTGGCCTGCTTGAGCGTTCCATGAAGATCATCGCTGAGGAAGGCAACGGCGTGATCGTCATCATCAACCGTCCGATGCAGCGGCTGATGTCTCGCACCATTGAAATCAAAGAGCAGATCCGTGCTGGCCAAGATGTCCCCATCGAGGAACTGCGCGATTATGGCGTTGGCGCGCAGGTGCTTGCCGAATTGGGCGTACACAACATGGTGCTTTTGACCAACACGCACCATTCGTTGGTTGCGCTGGAAGGCTATGGTCTGTCGATAGTTTCCGAGCGTCGTATCGATTGAACGTGCGTGGGCGTCAGGCCACTCCAAGGTGACTGGCCGATGATTTTTAGAGCTCGGTTTCGGGTTGCTTCAGGTTATCGGCTTTAGAAGTTCAGGCGCTCCAGTTCCCATGTAGCGAGCGAGATTGCGGTGCAGTGATGTTACCGCGCCTTCGTTCTTCGGATTGGGAATGTTCCCCCTGAAGCCGATGTTCTTCATGCCTTGCTGAACTGCAGCCATGTTTGAAAAGTCTTGCCGCAGCACGTGCGGGAAGGCGTCGGGCTCGGCATAGGTCCATTCGGTCTGCGGCGCTTCACCTATGGGGAAAAGCTCATAGACGGCCACCTCGAAATAACACTTGTCCGGGTCATAGCCAAATGGCCGGGCATGATAGCAGAGCATGTTATTGACCGCGTGGCCGATCTGTTGGTTGGGAAAGATCTGCCATGACGTGCCGCTCTTGCCGGTATGCTCGCTGTCGACCACCGGCCAGTGGACGCCGCGTGTCGCATCGATCTCGCGCGCGGTTTCCAGCCAGTATTTGATCACGTCCCCTGGAGCTGTGTCTTCAGGCAATGCCTCGGGAAGCGTCTGCGCGACCTCATAAAGCGTCTTTGTGGTGTTGGTATTGGGGCGCATCCGGTTCATTGACTTCGCTCAATTACCCAGCCGGCCAAAGGAACAGTGCGACATAGAAAGAATGCACAGTCGCGAAGTTTTGCCACTCCTGGGGTTTATGACCAGCGGTTTCCAGAACAAGATCGCTGGCGCGTTGGCAGGCCACATCTGTGACGCCGCTATCTTCGACGAGCGAGGGAATGAAAACACAGGTTGCTATCATCGGTGCAGGTCCAGCGGGGTTGCTGCTTGGTCATCTGCTCAAGGCGGAAGGCATCGAATGTGTGGTGCTTGAGCGGCAGATGGGCGATTATGTCCTCGGCCGCATCCGTGCCGGCGTGCTCGAACAGATCACCGTATCGCTGATGGAGCGGTTGGGCCTTGATGCGCGGATGAAAGCAGAAGGCTTGCCGCATGGCGGGTTCAATTTGGCCGATGGCGAACGGCTGATCCGCATCGACATCGAAGGCCTGACGGGCAAGCAGGTGATGGTTTACGGCCAGACCGAGATCACCCGCGACCTGATGGAAGCGGCCGCCCCGCGCGGGCTTGAAGTGATCTACGGCGCCGAAGATGTGGCGCTGCACGATATCGAAAGCGATCTCCCTTCGGTTACATACCGCAAGGATGGTGCCGAACACCGGGTCGAAGCACGCTTCATCGCCGGATGTGATGGCTTCCATGGCCCTTCGCGCAAAGCGATCCCGTCCAGCGCCGCGCGTGAGTTCGAGCGGGTCTATCCCTTCGGCTGGCTCGGCATCCTAGCCGATGTTCCTCCGTGCAATAACGAGCTGATCTATGCCAACCACGAGCGCGGCTTTGCGCTGGCATCGATGCGCAGCGAAACTCGCAGCCGGTACTATGTCGACGTGCCGCTGACCGAGAAGATCGAGGACTGGAGCGATGCTCGCGTCTGGGATGAACTGGCGGTCCGGCTTGGTCCTGAGGCTGCTGCAAGCATCACTCGCGGGCCCGCGCTGGAAAAGTCCATCGCCCCGCTGAGGAGTTATGTGTTCGAGCCGATGCGGCATGGCAGTCTGCTGCTCTGTGGCGATTCCGCGCATATTGTGCCGCCGACGGGGGCCAAGGGCCTGAACCTTGCCGCCAGCGATGTATTCTATGCCTGCGAGGCGCTTACTGCCTACTTCCGCCGCGCCGATAACGATTCCGTGATCGGCTATTCGGCCAAGGCATTGGCGAGGGTTTGGAAAAGCGAACGCTTCAGCTGGACACTCACCAAACTGATGCACCGTTTTCCCGATGACGGCCCTTTTGAGCGCGCCATGCAGGTGGCCGAACTGGATTACATCGCCAGTTCAGTGGCAGCGCAGACTTCGATTGCCGAAAACTACGTCGGCCTGCCAGTTTAGGCTTCGGTGATGTTGCCGATGGCGGGCGTCAAATTAATGACGCATGAGAGCCGCTATGAGCTGCCAAAATCAGTTGGAATGACCTTTTAACTGTCATAGCAATGGGGCTAATGGTCATTTCTGGCTTTGGCCATGCCGGGGCACTTACATGAACGATACGATGAAGTCCGCGTTGACCAAGGTTCCCGCGGTGACTTTGGTGTTCTGGATCATCAAGATACTTGCCACCACACTAGGGGAAACGGCCGGCGATGCGGTGTCGATGTCGTGGCTGGGAGAGACGACCGAGGATGCACCGACGTCGTTCTGGGAAGGCGGCTATTTGATCGGAACGGGCATCTTCGGCGCTGTGCTGGTGATCATGATCTTCTTCCAGATTCGTGCGCGTCGTTTCAATCCTTGGCTTTATTGGGCAACGATCATCGCTTCGACCACGGCGGGCACGACCATGGCAGACTTCGCCACGCGCTCGCTTGGCATTGGTTATCCCGGTGGTTCAATTTTATTGCTGTCGCTGGTGATGCTGTCGCTGTTCATTTGGCATCGCGCCTTGGGATCGGTTTCGATCAACTCGCTGCACGAACCGCGGGCTGAGCTTTACTACTGGCTGACCATCACCTTTTCGCAGACGCTTGGCACCGCGCTTGGTGATTGGATTGCCGATGGCCCGCTCGGCTATCTTGGTTCGGCAGTGATATTCGGTTCGCTGCTGGCAGTAATTGCTCTTGCCTATTATCGCACTAAAATCAGCCATGTAGCTCTGTTCTGGGCGGCTTTCATCCTGACCCGTCCGCTGGGGGCGGTGGTTGGCGATTTCCTGGACAAGCCAATCGAAAAGGGTGGGCTGGACCTGAGCCGGTTCGGAGCCTCTGCGGTCTTGCTTGTTACTATCGCCGCCTTGATCCTGCTGGTGAAGCAGCGAGCTGCCCCCGCCGATCATGCTTGAGGATCGCAATGCGCGTAGCGGTGTGGCGCGCACCTCACTTCTGCCTCTTCTGGCGGGCATAGCGCTGCTGGTTACCCCGACTGTTGCTTTCGCAGGGCCGCCATTCCTCACCGATGATCCCGAGCCAACCGAGACTGGTCATTGGGAAATCTACGGTCCCTTGATGGAAGGCGAGGGGCGGGGGCCGGATTACGAAGGCTCCGCCGGGGTTGAGATCAACTATGGCGCCGCGCCAAATCTGCAGATCACCGTGGGGCTGCCGGTTGCCTTCGCGCATGACAACACCGGCATGAGCTGGGGTGCAGGCGATGTCGCGGTTTCAGCCAAGTACCGGTTCTATCACGACGAAGCGGCCGGGCTGCAGATCGCCGCATTCCCCGGCATGACCATTCCCACTGCCTCCAATGGCATGGGGGCAGGGCGGTTGACCGCACTGCTGCCGGTCTGGTTCCAGAAGGATTCGGGCAAGTGGTCGGTGTTCGGTGGCGGCGGCTATTCGATCAATCCAGGTCCGGGAAACCGTGACTACTGGACGGGCGGCCTCGCGCTTTCGCGTCAGGTTTCGGACAAGTTGCTGATGGGCATAGAGGCGGATCGTTCGGGCGCGGATACAGTCGGCGGCAAGGGCACTATCAGCCTTGGCATTGGCGCGATCTATCAGTTGAAGGCTCCATTCCGGCTGCTCGCATCGGGCGGGCCCAGCTTTGAAGATGGCGGCGGCCCGGCGGGCTTCCACTTTTTTGTCGCGTTGGGCCTCGATCTTTAGGCCATCGGCTTGGCGATTTACGCCTCGGCGGTATTTCCATTCAGACTGTTCTGGGCAAGTC
>CANGBE010000131.1 GCA_947451875.1 Sphingomonadaceae bacterium
AGACTTCACGCCCTCCAGGCGGTCTCACTTTTCCGAGGTTACAGGCTATCGTGCGAGTCGAAGGCTGAAGCCAGTATCCGACTGAAGTCGGAGGGGTTACTCCCCGAGTGGGACTCTAAACATATCCCGAACTCCCCCTGCTTAAAGGCAGTCCCTACGTAGTTGCACTAGGTTACGAGGCTGTTAACTCGCAATCTTATCCATCAAGCCTTATCCATCAGGCCGTGCTTTTTCATCGCATGGCGGAGTTGATCATAGGTTAGTCCAAGTGCCATTGCCGTCTGCCGCTGGTTATAGCGGTGCTTGCCAAGGTGGTGCTCAAGAATAGCGCGCTCATGCTCATCGACCGCTTGTTTGAGGTCAGTTACGAGGCCGTGTGAAGGTTGTTGTGCGCGATCTGCGCTAGTCTGAACGGGTGTGCGCTGACTGCCATCTTCAGAGCCGCGGTGCGCCGGGGCTTCTGGTTTCCAAGGGCTTTCGAAAGGATCAAAGGTGATATGGGCAATCGGCCGATCCCAGTCATCCCAGCGATAGACGGCACGCTCCACCACGTTGCGCAGTTCACGGACGTTGCCCGGCCAAAGATACTCATCGAGCGCTTTTAGCGCCGATTCTTCAAAGCCTGGCCATGCCTCCCAGCTTAGCTCGGTGGCCATGCGGCGGCCGAAATAGTTAGCCAAAACATGCACATCACCCTCACGAGCACGCAGCGGCGGCAGGGTGATCACCTCAAAGCTAAGCCTGTCGAGCAAGTCGGCGCGGAACTTTCCCTCTTCTGCCAGCCGCGGCAGATCCTCATTGGTTGCCGCGACAATTCGTACATCCACCCGAAGCGGCCGCGACGATCCGATGCGCGTGACTTCACCATATTCCACGGCGCGCAACAGCCGTTCTTGTGCGCCCATCGATAGCGTTGCCAGTTCGTCGAGAAAAAGTGTGCCTTTGTCGGCTTCTTCAAACCTTCCGGCCCGCGCTCTGGTAGCCCCGGTGAAAGCACCAGCCTCATGACCAAACAGTTCCGCCTCGATCAAAGTTTCCGGCAATGCCGCGCAGTTAAGCGTAATCAGCGGCTCTTGCCAGCGGCGGCTGAGCTTGTGCAGGCGCTCCGCGATCAGTTCCTTGCCGGTACCGCGCTCACCAATCACCAGCACCGGACGTCCAAGCGGAGCCGCCTTGCTGGCGCGCTCCACCGAATCGAGAAAAGCGCCCGACTGGCCGATGAACTGCTGACCGACAAACTGAACATCACGATCCATGCCCAAGAGTTAGCGCATTTTCCCAATATCCCGCAAGTCACACCACAAGTCGTTCGTCGAATTGTACGGAATACCGCAGAATTACGCCAGTGGCGCGAATTGGCACGGTGGTTGCTATTACAGGTTCAAGCCCGTCACCGGGTACTGAACGGAGTAGAAACCATGTCCCAGCGCACAACAGAGCAGGCCAGCCAACAGGCTTCGGGCAAGCGCTCGATGCTTGACCGCGCGGTGGTGATCAGCGTCATCGCGATGGCTGGTATGAACGTTGTTGTCCTTGCCCAGCAGATGCAAATCAGCCCGCTGACTGTCGCTGCCGGCAAAGCAATAGGGGCCACTTTCGCATGAGCAAATTTGACCCCCTTGGGCCGGAAGCACCGGATCCCCCCGCAGACGGTTCACAGTCCCACCGTCTGGCCGGGCTTTCGGCCCATTCCCTTCAAAACCAGGTACGCAAGGCCGCCAGCCGCATCGATGCAGAAGTTGAACGCCTGCGCACCTCGCCCACCCCAACCCGATCATTTTCCAGCGGAGCAAACCTCATGGGCATTTTTTCCCGGACGCGTGACATCATCGCGGCCAACTTCAGCGACCTGCTCGACAAGGCGGACGATCCGGAAAAGATGATCCGCATGATCATCTTCGAAATGGAGGAAACCCTCATCGAAGTCCGCGCAAGTGCTGCCCGCATGATTGCCGACCAGAAAGAAATGCACCGCCACACCCTGAAGCTTGACCGGCTTCAGGCCGATTGGGGCGAAAAGGCCCAGCTGGCGCTCAGCAAGGATCGCGAAGACCTGGCCCGTGCGGCGCTGGTCGAAAAGAAGAAGGCCGGGGATATGGCCGAGCAACTGAAGGAAGAGATCAAGGTGCTCGACGATGCGCTGCGCGCTTATGAGCTCGACATTGAAAAGCTGCAGACTCGCCTGCGCGAAGCCCGCGTGAAGCAGGGTTCCATTGCCGCCCGCCTCGAAAGCGCCGAAAACCGCGTCAAGCTGCGCACGCTGCTCGCCAGCGAACGGGTGGATGAGGCGCTGTCACGCTTTGACCAGCTGGAACGCCGGGTGGATTATGCTGAAGGCAGAGCCGATGCGCTGAGCCTTGCAGAAGGCACCAAGCCCAGCCTCGCTGACGAGATCAACGCGCTGGCCGGTGCCGACAAGGTCGATGCCGAACTCGAAGACATGAAGCGCGCGCTCGAAGCCGCGAAGAAGGAGGGCTGAGCCGTGGATGTTGATCTCACCGCCGTGATGATTTGCGGCACCCTGTTTGTTGGCCTGCCGTGGATCATTTTCCACTACATTACCAAGTGGAAGACCGCTTCCACCCTGACCACCGGTGATGAAGCCCTGCTCGAAGAACTCTATCAGGTTGCCAAGCGGCTTGATGCACGGATGGACACGGTCGAGCGCCTCGTCGCTGCCGACAACCCATCGTTCCAGCCTGCCCGTCTTGTCCACGACCGCGAAACCGACAACCAGCAACTCGCCGAGATTGAATCGCTGCTCGGCAAATCTGAAAGGAATGCCCGGTGAACAGCCCTCGCACCCGCTTTTACCGCGACAAGCTCAATGGCAAGTTCTTGGGCGTTTGCGCCGGAATCGCCGATTACACTGGTGTAGACGTTCTGTGGGTGCGCCTCGGAATGGCGCTGTTCACGATGTCAACTGGCTTTGGCATTCCGCTCTACTTCATCCTCGCAATGGTGGCCGACAAGAAGCCGGCTTCGCTTTACAGCGACCGCGACGAGCAGAAGTTCTGGCAGGGCGTTCGCCAGTCACCTGGCCGCACCGCCCGTGAAGTGCGCGCCCAGTTTCGCGATATTGATCGCCGTCTGGCCGACATCGAAACCTTCTACGTCTCCAGCAACCCGCGCCTCTCCGCCGAAATCGAGCGGCTGCGCTAAAACATTCAAGCAGGGGTTCCCGAAATGGTTGAAATTCTTGGCGTCATGATCCCGATTTTTGCCCTGTGCATCCCGATCGTGGCGATCTGGACAAAGCACCAGCGAACTATGGCCGAACTTCAGATGCAGGGTACCAACGAAGATGCTGCGCAGCGCGCCTCGCAGACTGCAGAACTCGAAGACCGGGTCCGCGTGCTGGAACGCATCATCACCGACCGCGGCTATGACGTTGCCACGCAAATCGAGGCCCTGCGCGATTCCCGCGTCGAAACCCGCAAGATTGAGGAGAAGCTCTGATGAACATTGCAGACGCCTTCGCCTTCGCCGCCCTGGTTGTTGGTTTGATCGCCATCCTCGGCATTTTCGGCGAAGCCTACAAACGCCGCCTTGATTTCAAGCAGCGTGAAATGGAACTGCGCGCCAATCAGACCGCTGAAAAGGCCGCGCAATATGCCGCGCATAGCGAACGGCTTGAGGCCCGTGTGCAGGTATTGGAACGCATCGCCACCGATAAAGGCTCAGACCTCGCCTCGCAGATCGAAGACCTGCGCAAGACGAGCGTCAATTAAGCGAACGGATGATCTGACATGAGTGTTTCTGGAACTATTATCGCCTGTGTTGCGATCGTCACCTGGGGCGTAGTGCGGCTGAAGAATGGACCTTCGATGGGCCGACGACACCTGATGGCGCGCGACCTGATGGAGCGCGGCCAGATTGAGCAACCTATGATTTCGCAGCGCGAGACCGAGATGGCAGCTGAACTTGAGCGCATGCGTGAGCGCATAAAAGTGCTGGAACGCATCACGGTGGACGAGCGCCAGAGCCGCTCAGTCGCTGCCGAAATTGAGGCTCTGAGAGACAAATAGCAGTGCGAGACGAGTAAACCCAAAAGGCCACCCCGAGGAGGTACCCTTATGGCAAGCGACATCATTTTTGCATCAGGAACGACATTGGCCGCAATCGGCATGGTCACTCTAGCAGCGCTTTACGGCTGGCAGGGCTGGCTGGCGCTGCGCCTGCGCGAGCTTGAAGCACGCCACCATGAGCCGGAAACCGGATCGAACAGCGGCAAAACTCGGATCGAACTGGCTGATCTTAAAGAACGCATCCGCAAACTGGAAGCTATCGCCGCGGGAGTGGACCTGTGAACGGCGGCAAACATGGCGCGGCCAAGGCCGGCATCGGTTTCGGATCGGCGCTGGCCATCAGCATCTCGTGGAGCCTCCACAAGTCGATTTTCTGGGCGATAATCCACGGCGTGTTTTCGTGGTTTTATGTGATCTATTACGCGCTGACGCGGTAAGGCTGGCTGTAGCGGTTGCAGCCCGCTTCACCCCCCGCTAGGTGCTCGCTATGCGCTCCCTTTCAGATATCCACGAAGAATATGACTTCCTCGACGCCGATGATCGCTATCGTTTGTTGATCGATCTTGGTCGTGAACTTGATGCCATGCCCGATGCATTGAAAACCGACGCCACTTTGGTGCGTGGATGTTCGGCTTCGGTCTGGGTCTATCCCACAAATGGAGCGGCTGACACGCTGCACTTTCTGGCCGACAGCAACGCTGCGATCACCAAAGGCATTATCGCTCTGGTGCTCTGCGCTGTGCAGGACCGGCCTGCGGCAGAAGTAGCCGCAATGGACATTGCCGGGGCGCTTGCACCGTTTGATCTGACAAACCAGCTCTCGTC
>CANGBE010000132.1 GCA_947451875.1 Sphingomonadaceae bacterium
ATCGGCAGATCCGCCACCCAGCCCCGCTGCGACTGGCAACCTCTTATCCAGCTCTACTAGCAGTGAGAACCTACCTTGATCCAGACTCAATGCATGCAAAGCTAGGTTGTTTTCCAACGGACCAACTTCACTTGCGAATTCGCCAATCACTTTGAGGTTTTCTGGATAACCATCTGTAAAATGGAGCCGATCACCTTGGTCGACGAAGGCGAAGAGGGTTTCCAGTTCGTGATAGCCATCCTCACGCCGCCTGCGGACATGCAGCGCGAGGTTGATCTTCGCGTAAGCAATTTCCTCGAAATCGAGTTGAGTCACTTACTACTCACATATTCGGATAGTTCGGCCCGCCACCACCTTCTGGTGCGACCCAGGTGATGTTGCCGGTGGGATCCTTGATGTCGCAGGTCTTGCAGTGGACGCAGTTCTGGGCGTTGATTTGCAGGCGCTTATCGCCCTCTTCTCCCACGAACTCATAAACCCCCGCCGGGCAATAGCGGTTCTCTGGGCCCGCATAGAGCTTCAGGTTCACCTTCACCGGAACCTCGGGATCTTTCAGCTGCAGGTGGCAGGGCTGATCTTCCTCGTGGTTGGTAAACGAGAAGCTGACGCTGGTTAGGCGGTCAAAGCTGATCACGCCATCGGGCTTGGGATAGACCACCGGCTGGAACAGATCGGCGCGGCGGATCGATTCGGCGTCGGTGTGGTGCTTCATCGGCTTCCAGATACCAAAACCGAACAAGGTGCGCAGCCACATGTCGGCACCGGCGAGGATCGTGCCCAGCCCTTCGCCAAACTTGGCAACCAGCGGCTCGGCATTCTGGACGAGCTTCAGCTCCTTGGCGATCCAGCTGCTGCGCACGGCGGCATCGTATTCCATCAGCGCGTCAGCTTCACGCCCCGCAGCAATGGCGCCGGCGATGGCATCGGCAGCGAGCATACCGCTCTTCATCGCGGTGTGGCTGCCCTTGATGCGCGGCACGTTGACGAAACCGGCCGAGCAACCGGCCAGCACGCCGCCCGGGAAGGCGAGCTGTGGCACAGACTGCCAGCCGCCCTCGTTGATCGCGCGCGCGCCATAAGACACGCGCTTGCCGCCTTCGAGGATCGCCTTGATGTCCGGGTGGGTCTTCCAGCGCTGGAATTCCTCGAACGGGTAGACATAGGGGTTGGCGTAATCGAGCGCGGTGACGAAGCCGATCGACACCTGATTGTTCGCCTGATGGTAGAGGAACCCGCCGCCCCAGGTGCCGGTCTCGCTCAGCGGCCAGCCCTGTGCATGGATCACGCGGCCGGGAACGTGCTTGGCGGGATCGATGTCCCACAATTCCTTGATGCCGATGCCGAATACCTGCGGCTCGCAGTTGGCATCCAGATCATATTGCGCCTTCAACCGCTTGGTCAGATGGCCGCGCGCACCTTCACAGAACACGGTGTACTTGGCGAGCAAGTTCATGCCGGGCATGTAGTCGCTCTTCTGGTTGCCCTCGCGGTCAACGCCCATGTCGCCGGTCTGCACGCCGATGACGGCGCCCTTATCGTCATAGAGAATCTCGGCAGCGGGGAAGCCGGGGAAAATCTCGACGCCCAGCTCTTCTGCCTTGCCTGCCAGCCAGCGGCACAGGTTGCCAAGGCTGCCGGTGTAGTTGCCCTTGTTCGACATGAACGGCGGCATCAGGAAGTGCGGCATCGAGAACTTGCCCTTGCGGGTCATCACCCAGTGCCAGTTGTCCGTCACCGGCACTTCGGCCATCGGGCAGCCGTCTTCGCGCCAGTTGGGCAGCAGCTCGTCGATAGCCTTGGGATCGAATGTCGCGCCCGAGAGGATATGTGCGCCCACTTCGGAGCCCTTTTCCAGAACGCATACCTGCAGGTCAGCATTGATCTGTTTCAGGCGGATCGCGGTGGAAAGGCCAGCAGGCCCGCCGCCGACGATCACCACGTCATAGGGCATCGATTCGCGTTCGGTCATGGTTATCCCCGTTATCAACACGCCTGAATCGTTCCATTGCGGCGCGGCTTAACGAACAGGCCTTGATTGCTGATCGTGGGAAGGTCAAGAGTTCACGCGATGCTAGCTGCCACAAAACACGGTGCTGAACGCGCCATAGCCGGAGCACTTGACTGGTGGCGCGAGGCTGGCGTGGACTGCGCGTTCAATGATGAGCCGCAGCCTTGGCTGGCCGAGGAAGAGCCGGAGCAGGTGCCTCAAACCGGCGCAGCGCCGCTTGCAAGGCAGCCTATCGCATCTCCGCCTGTCGAGCTGCCCAAGATCGGCGGGGACAAGGCGGCATGGCCGCAGGATCTCGCCGCCTTTGACGCGTGGTGGATGAACGAGCCCTCTCTCGACACAGGTCTGCGCATTCCCCCACGCGGCCCGGCGAGTGCCAAGCTGATGGTGCTGGTTGAACAGCCCGAGGCGCAGGACAGTGCTTCACTGCTCTCGGGACCACAGGGCAAGCTGCTTTCTGGCATACTGCAGGCCATGGACATCGCGCAGGACGAGGTGCGATTCGCCGCCGTGCTTCCCTGCTTCACCCCCTCACCCGATTGGCAGACGCTCAGCGCCTCGGGAATCGGCGATCTGTTGCTCCATCATCTGCAGATTTCTGCGCCGCAGCGGCTGATTGTCTTCGGCAGCAACATCCCGCCGCTGCTTGGCCACGATCCGGCGCAAAGCCCTGCAAATTTACCGGACTTTAACCATGAGGGCAGGATAATCCCGTTGTTGGCAGACCGATCGCTCGATGCGCTGACCCGCGCAAAGGCCAAATCGGCATTCTGGCAGCGGTGGCTCGATTGGTCAGGAACGTAATTTCGTGAAATTCGGCAGGGCAACTTTATTGGCAGGGTTCTGCGCGGCGACAGTCGCGTTTTCTGCCGTGCCAGCCGCTGCCAACTCAGCTGCAATGGACTATTTCCGCAGCCGGGCAGACCGAACCGCAGTTCCCAAGCTGCTCAGCCAGGACGACCGCGCTTATTACAAGGACCTGTTCGCCGCGATCAGCGCCGAGGACTGGAAGAAAACCCAGACTCTGCTGGCCCAGCGCCCCGATGGTCCGCTGCATCTGGTCGCCCGCGCCGAATATTACCTCGACCCCAAAAGCCCGAAGATCGAATTGGCTTCGCTCGATACATGGCTGGCACAAGGCGCAGCCCTGCCCGAGGCGGAGCAGATCATGGCGCTCGCTGCAAAGCGCGGATCGACTGCTTTGGTGGCCCTGCCGGTCGCTCAGGCACTCACTTCGCTGCCCTCCAGCCCCAAGCGCCTGCGCCCGCGAGATACCAACGATGGCACCATGTCGGGCACCATCGCGGCGGGCATTCAGGCCAAGGTAAAGGCTGATGATCCGATCAGCGCCCGCGTGCTGCTTGATGGCATCGACGCCACGCTGAGCCCATCGGCCCGCGCCGAATGGCGGGCCAAGGTGGCCTGGGCGTTCTATATCGAAAACGACGATGCCACCGCGCTCACCCTCGCCAAGGGTGCAACCGAGGGCGAAGGACCGTGGGTAGCCGAAGGGTACTGGACCGCTGGCCTCGCCTCTTGGCGGCTGGGTGATTTCGTTTCTGCTGCCGAACTTTTCGGCCAGACCGCGGACCGCGCCGACAATGCCGAACTGAAAACCGCTGCTTGGTATTGGCAGGCCCGCGCCTACACCCGCGCCCACCAGCCCGAACGCGCCGCTGCGCCGCTGCGCCTTGCCGCTGCGCGCGATGAGACGCTCTATGGCATGATGGCGGCCGATCAGCTGGGCATCAAGCTACCCGAGACGCACGGCACGGCCGATTTCACGCAAGCTGATTGGCAAGCGCTACGCGAATTGCCAAATGCGCGCACCGCCGTTGCGCTCGCCGAGATAGGAGAGGATGGGCTGGCCGACGAGGTGCTGCGCCATCAGGCGCGGATTGGTGATCCGTCGCTCTATCAGCCGCTCTCGCGCCTCGCCCGTGATCTCGGCCTGCCTGCCACCCAACTGTGGATGGCCTATAACGCGCCCTATGGCAGCAAGCCTGAACCAGCGATACGCTTCCCCACACCCAAGTGGACACCTGCGACCGGCTGGAAAGTCGATCCTGCGCTGGTCTATGCCCACGCCTTGCAGGAATCTGTGTTCCGCGCCCGAGTGGTCAGCCCAGCAGGAGCGCGCGGCCTGATGCAGATCATGCCTGCCGCCGCGCGTGACCATGCTGCCGAACTCGGCGTTTCAGGCAATGCCACCGATCTCAACAAGCCTGAGATCAACCTCGCCTTCGGGCAGGCGCATCTGCAGGCGCTGCAGAACAACCCCGGCACACAGGGGCTGCTGCCCAAGGTGATTGCTTCCTACAACGCCGGTCCGCTGCCGATCTCCAAGTGGAATATCGAGATCCACGATTCTGGTGACCCGCTGCTGTGGATCGAATCGATCCCCTATTGGGAAACGCGCGGCTATGTGAACATCGTCCTGAAAAACTACTGGATGTATGAACGGCAGGCGGGCGGCCCCTCGGAAAGCCGCGCTGCGCTGATTCAAGGCATGTGGCCCACTTTCCCCGGCCTCACCGGCAGCGAAGGGGTTCGCATGGCATCTAACGGAGCGTTAATCCGTGGCTATTGATCCCGAACGGCTGTTCAAGCCGATCAACATCGCGCTGCTCACTGTATCTGACACGCGTGGACCAGAGGATGATACCTCGGGCGATTTTCTCAGCCGCCGCATCCGCGACAAGGGGCACAACCTCGTTGCCCGCGCCATCGAGAAAGACGACGTTCCGCGCCTGATCAGCCGGCTCAACGATTGGCTCGACGATCCGCGCGTCGATTGTATCATCACCACCGGCGGCACCGGCCTGACCGGCCGCGACAT
>CANGBE010000133.1 GCA_947451875.1 Sphingomonadaceae bacterium
AGGCGTGGGTTGGCAAGTGGGCATTGCCCTGCTGACTTTCGTCCTCACCGCAGCGCTGTTCGCTTTAAAGGCGATGGGCGGTGGTGACGTGAAACTGCTTACCGCTCTGGCGCTGTGGATCCGCCCGAACGACTTTTTCTTTCTTGTGGTGGTTATGGCCATGCTGGGCGGCCTTCTCACTATCGCTTTTGGTGCCTGGCACATCGCTCGCCGGCAACCGGGTCGCGTCGCCATTCCTTATGGCATCGCAATTTCGGCCGCCGGTCTCCTCACCCTTTATGACAAATCTTTGCCCGTTCTGGGCGGAGGCACGGCTGGGTGAACCGCTTTTTAACCATTTGGACCCATTCTCGGGACCATATCCGGGAATTCCTTAGGGGGGCTTACTAAGCCATGGACAAGAAAAAACTCCTGTTGCTGATCGGCGCACTCGTTATCGCCGTGGGTACAGCACTGGCCGCGCGCAGTCTGTTTGCTGGTGCAGCTGCAGCAAAGGCTGACGCTGCGCAGCAAGCCGTCCCTCAGGGACCAAAGGTTCTGGTCGCCCAGCGGGCTCTGCCGGTTGGCACGATCATCACGGCTGATTCGATCGGTTTCCAGCAGTGGCCCAAGGATATGGTTCAGGATGCCTACTTCGTTGAAGGCGAGGCTGACATGTCGAAGCTGCTCGGCACCGTCGTGCGCTATTCGGTGACCGCCGGTCAGCCGCTCACTCAGGGCGCACTGGTGAAGCCGGGTGATCGCGGTTTCCTTGCTGCGGCGCTTGGCGCCGGTATGCGCGCCGTAACGATCTCGACTTCGGCCAAGGCTGGCGTCGCTGGCTTTATCTTTCCGGGCGATCACATTGACCTGATGCTGACGCAAACCGTCCGCCCAGCAGCAGGTGATGATGCCGCTGCTCCGCTCAAGACCACGGAAACCGTGCTGCGCAACCTGCGCGTGCTGGCGACCGACCAATCGACCGAAAGCGAAGTGGTTGACGGCAAAACGGTTGTTCACGCCTTCAACACCGTGACGCTCGAAGTGACCCCGCGCATTGCCGAGAAGATCCAGGTTGCAGAAACGCTTGGTTCGCTCAGCCTTGCGCTGCGCTCCATCGCTGACAATCAGGCCGAACTCGATCGCCTTGTCGCCAGCGGACAGGTCAAGGTTCCAGCCAATGCTAGCAAGCAGGAAGAAGACCGTATCCTGAACGCTGCGATGAACCGCCCCGACGAAAGCAAGGGCACATTCGTGACCGGCGGCGATGTATCGCGCTTCCAGCGCAGCACCATTAGCTCAGCCAAGCCAATGGGAGCAGCCTCTGCTCCTCGCCCGGCTGCTGGCGCTGCGGGAATGCCGATGCTCCACATCGGTCCGGTAGTCCGCGTAACCCGCGGCAAGAACACCACCACTGAAGAAGCGGGAAGGTAAGCCGATGACAACCACAGCATTTGGCAAAGCAATCGCCAGCCGCTCCGCACTTTCAAAGGGCACAGCCATGAAACGCCTGATCTCAAGCCTCCTGACAGCCGCCGCAATGGCTGCTCCGATGGCTCTGCTGCCCGACGGCGCGGCTTCCGCCCAGTCGACAGTGACACGGCCTTCGCAGGAAATCGCAGTCTCAACGGGTCGTGGCCAGCTGATCACCATTCCGGGCCGCATGGCTGATGTGTTCATTGCTGATGACAAGATTGCCGATGTCCAGATCAAGTCACCCACCCAGCTCTATCTGATGGGCAAAACCGGTGGCGTGACGACGATCTATGCTAGCAACAGCGCAGGGCAGATAATCTGGTCGGCTACGATCAAGGTCGGGTCGAACATCGACAGCCTCGATTCGATGCTGAAGCTTGCCATGCCTGATGCCAAGGTGACAGCTTCGACGATCAATTCGAACACCGTCCTGCTTACCGGCACGGTGGGCGCTCCTGAAGATGCCGCCGAGGCCAAGCGCCTTGTCGAAGCCTTCATGGGCAAGGACGCAACGGTTATCACTCGCCTGAAGACGGCAACGCCCCTGCAGGTCAACCTGCAGGTCAAGTTCGCCGAAGTCAGCCGCTCGCTGGTTCGTACTATCGGCGCTAACCTGATCACCAAAGATAGCTCGGGTGGCTTCCTGTTCGGCGCCGGCACCGGCCGCGGCGCGAATGCGATTACCTTCCCGGTTGCTGCCACACCCGCAGTCGGAACGACTCCGGCGGTCGCCGCTCAGCCCGGCGCTTTCGTCCAGCTTTCGGGCGCAACGACCTTTGCTGGCATGACCAAGTTTCTTGGCATGGACGTTGGCGCTGCCTTCGACCTTGCCGAGCGTGACGGCCTGATCACCACGCTAGCCAACCCGAACCTGACGGCGCTTTCGGGCGAAACGGCAGACTTCCTGGCGGGCGGTGAATATCCGATCCCGATCAGCCAGGGACTTGGCTCGACCTCGATCGAATACAAGCGCTTTGGTGTTAGCCTGTCTTACACGCCAACGGTTCTGGCCAACGGCCGCATCTCGCTGCGCGTCCGGCCTGAAGTGTCCGAGCTTTCGAGCGAAGGTGCCGTGACGTTGAACGGGTTTCAGGTACCTTCGCTGACGATCCGCCGCGCCGAAACCTCAATCGAGCTTGGCTCTGGCCAAAGCTTCATGATCGCAGGGCTCCTGAGCAACAATGCCCAAACGACCATCGACAAGGCACCCGGCGTTGGCGACATGCCGATCTTGGGCAACCTGTTCCGGTCCAACTCTTTCCGCAAGGGTCAGACCGAGCTGGTGATCATTGTTACGCCCTATCTGGTGAACCCAGTCAACGCCAGCGACATCAAACTGCCAACTGATGGCTACATGTCACCAAATGTTGGCCAGCAGTTCTTTTTGAACCAACTGTCCGATGGCAAATCTGGCGGTGATCGTCCGAAACCAACCACGGCACCTGACGCTAATGTAGCTCCGAAAGTGGGCGAAGTAGAAGAGCAGAAGGCACCCGATGACAAGTCAAAGCCCAGCACGGCAGCTGCGCCCACCAGCGCAGCCAAGCCCGGCTTTTCGCTGAACTGAGGAAGGTGAGAAACATGTTTAAACGCCACATCCGCATGAGCCGCCCCTCGCTTCTGGCCAAGAAAGCTCTCCTCATTGCACTCGGTCCGATCGCACTGGCCGGTTGCACCACGGGAACCATGCCCGTGAACCGCAGCCTGGAAAGCGCGCATCAGCCGGTTATCCAGCGCACCAACTATACCTTTGATCTGGTCGCCAGCCCGGATGGCCTTGCGCCAACCGAAGCGCGCCGTCTGGCAGGATGGTTTGAAGCGCTCGATCTTCGCTATGGTGATCGCATCGCCATTGATGATCCGGTCGCCAGCAGCAGCACGCGCAGCTCGGTTGAAGCTGTGGTTTCCCGCTTTGGCATGATGCTGAGCGAAGCCGCGCCGGAAACCCCCGGTTACGTCAATGCCGGAACTGTCCGCATTGTAGTTTCACGCTCGACGGCGTCGGTACCGCACTGCCCTGATTGGGACACCAAGACCGATCGCAACTTCAACAATGCCACAGCGAGCGGCTATGGCTGCGCGGTCAACGGCAACCTTGCCGCGATGATCGCCAATCCGGAAGATCTGGTGAAGGGCAACAAGAGCGCCAGTGAAACCACGGTGATGAGCTCTGACAAGGCAATCAGCAGCTTCCGCTCGAAAGTACCGACAGGCGAAGCTGGCCTGAAAGCCACGTCGAGCAAGGGGGAATAATCACATGAACGCGCCTTGGAAATCATCCATGCCCGGTAACCGCGATCCTTTCGCCGCCTTCCTGTGCGACGAAGCCGCGCTCGAAGTGCTGCGCCCGGTCGTAATCGAAATGGGCTGGCAGCCTGAAAAGTGCAACAAGGGCGGTCTGCGCAATGCTGTGCAATCGCTTTCGATCACCGCCAGTCCGAATATCCTGATGGTCGATCTGTCGGAAAGCGGCGATCCGCTCAACGACATCAACGGCCTTGCCGAAGTTTGCGAACCCGGCACGGTGGTTATTGCCGTCGGACAGGTCAACGACGTTCGGCTCTATCGCGATCTGGTTGCCAGCGGCATCCATGATTACCTGCTGAAGCCACTCTCACCCGGGCAGATCCGCGACGCGCTGATCCAGGCACAGGCCGTGTTTTCACAGCCGCGCCAGACCGATGCGAGCACTGCCAAGCGCCATATCTCGACGGCGATTGTCGGCACCCGCGGCGGCGTGGGCGCATCAATGCTGGCCACTTCTCTGGCATGGCTGTTCAGCACCGATCACAAGATGCCAACGGCATTGCTTGATCTGGACGTCCACTTCGGCACGGGCGCGCTCAGCCTCGATCTCGAGCCGGGCCGCGGCCTGACCGATGCAATCGAGAATCCGAGCCGCATCGACGGCCTGTTCATCGAACGCGCCATGATCCGCGCCAACGATAATCTGTCGATCCTCTCGGCAGAGGCGCCAATCAATGAGCCGCTAATGACCGACGGCACGGCATTTGTGCAGCTGGAAGAAGAATTCCGTCAGGCTTTCGAGATGACGGTGATCGATTTGCCGCGCAACATGCTGATCAACTTCCCGCACCTGATGGCGGACGTGAATGTCGTCATTCTGGCGACCGAATTCACCTTGGCATCGGCGCGTGACGCGATCCGCATCCTGTCATGGCTGAAAGCCAATGCGGCCCACGTGCAGACCTTTGTTATCGTCAACAAGGTGCAGGCGGCCAACCAGGAAATCAGCAAGGCCGATTTCGAAGCCTCGATCGAACGGAAGGTCAATTTCATCCTCCCCTACGATCTCAAGGGCGCATCGAACGCGGCTAAGCTGGGCCAGACTTTTGCCGAAGCCAACCGCTCGGCCAA
>CANGBE010000134.1 GCA_947451875.1 Sphingomonadaceae bacterium
GATGGCAAACAGTTCTGCCATTGCCCGCCCGTCAATCGCTCGCCAGCTCTTTTCGGGCGCGGGCTGGTCAGCGCGGTGAAGCAATCCGGTTGCGACGATTACCAGATCGAGTGGCCCGGACCCGGCCATCATGTTTGCGGCTTGTATGATCGAGTTCTCATCCTTCAGATCGAAACAGAAGGGAACTGTTTGGGGCTGCATAACGCCGGGTAGGTTGCGGGCGCCGGCGTAGATAGTGTCATAGCGGCCTGAGTTTTCCAGCTGAGCAACAAGTGCTGCGCCAATGCCGCCGTTGGCCCCAAATATCGCGGCGCGCAAACCGGTCACTCGCCGCGACATTCTGCCCAAGCCGCCATGGCGCGAGCGCGGGCCATTTCGTGCGAGATGATCGGCAGCGGATAGCTAGGCGGGGTAACACCCTTTTCGTGGGGCGCATGAATTTCATCATCACGCAAGTGGGCGATTTCCGGGACAAAGCGCCGGATATATTCGGCCATATCGAACTTGGGGCTCTGCACCAGCGGGGCCATCATCCGCGAAAAGACCGGGGCATCAACGCCCGATCCTGCAACATATTGCCAGTTCATAGCATTGGCGCCGAGATTGGCATCAAGCAGGCAGTCCCAGAACCATCGTTCGCCGCGCCGCCAGTCAATCAGCAGATGTTTGACCAGAAAAGAGGCGGTTATCATCCGGACGCGGTTGTGCATCCAGCCAGTCTGCCAAAGTTCCCGCATCCCTGCGTCGACCACCGGAAAGCCAGTCTGGCCGCGTGACCAGGCGCGAAAATCAGCTTCAGCATCAGGGCCAGTGCGCCAAGGGAAACGATCAAACAAGGCGCGGCCATTGGTCAGGGCATAGCGCGGAAATTGATCAACAAGATTGAGGCCGTGTTCGCGCCAGGCAATTTCGCTAAGGAATGATCGCGCTTTGGTTCCGGATGTCGCCTCCGCATGATGCCAAAGCGTAGCGGGGGAAATCTCGCCGAAATGGATATGCGGTGAGAGCCGCGAAGTGCCGGTTTTGGACGGAAGATTGCGCGTTTCCTCATATTCAGCGAGGTCAGGCAAAAAATTACGCAAGGCAGCACGAGCGCCGCGCTCTCCCGGGGTCCAGACCTCAAAGCCGCCCGACCAGTCTGGACTGTGCGGCAGCAGGCCCCAGCGATCTAGAACATCAGATGCGATAGTCTGCTCAGGAGCGGCGATCGGCTCCGGTCGGGGCAGCGGGAGCGGCGGCGGCATATGCTCGCACAGCTTCCGGAACCAAGGGGTGAACACCCGGTAGCGCTCACCTGATCCGTTCAGCAGGGAGCTTGGTTCGGCCAACAGATTGCCGCTGTGCAGAACAAGATCACACTGCAGCCGGGATTCAGCATCGGCCGCTTGCCACCAAGGCTCATAATGAAGATGAGCATGAACTGTGGCAGCCCCAATCTCTGACGCCAGACGATCCAGCTCCACCGCAGAACGACCGCGCTTTAGGATGAGGGGCACGCCCAAGTTTGCCAGATCATGGCTCAGCGCCACAAGGCTGTGGTGTAACCACCAGCGTTGGGCCCCGCCAATGCGATGCTCCGAAGGTCCTTCGTCGTCCAGAATATAAACGCCAAATGTCGGGCCAGCAGCCATAGCCGCTGTAAGGGCATGATGGTCTCGGGTGCGCAAATCCTGACGGAACCAGACCAGTTGAGTCTGCAACTGAGTCTCCTTAAAAAAAAGCGGGCCTGGCAAGGACGGGTGGAGAGAGACCAGACCCGCATTTCAGTATTAGCAACGACGCCAGCCCGGCGGTTGAGGGGATGGGCCAGCGGTGCTTGTAGACGTAATGGCAAACAAGCAGGCAGGGCAAAACCTGTCCATTGGGGCATGTTCTCCCGCTCAGTAACCAGCCTCGATCGCAAGCCGTATTGCGTCCGCGCTTGTTCGCACGCCCAAGGCTGCCAAAACGGCCGCGCGATGCATTTTGACAGTGCGCTCGCTGAGGCCAAGCTCAAAGGCAATCTGCTTGTTGAGCTTGCCCGCTGCGATATGCTGCAAAACTTCGCGCTGGCGGCGGCTGAGCGCGGCTACCCGAGCGTGTGCGCTCTCACGTCGAGCTTCGTTGGCGCGCGCCACATCTTCGGCAATCTCGACTTGCGAACCGAGAAAATACTCGAGATCACCAGCCGCATCAAAGATCGGCGCGACCATCACGGCATTGCGAAATGGTGTACCATTCTTTTTGTAATTCAGGATTTCCACCATAACTGGCTGTCGGCGGCGGATACCACTGCGCAGCATTTCAGTCAGCCAAGGCTCAGTTGCCTCGCCTGCGAGAAACCGACAGTTGTGTCCGATGATTTCTTCTCGGGTAAACCCAGTCAATGCGACAAAGGCATCGTTGCATTCGACAATCGGATTATCTGGCAGCCGCGGATTGCTGATAACAGCGGCAATAGGGCTGGTTCCGATTAAAGCAGTCAATGACATGATAACGCAGTTCGTAGCTTAAGGGCCAAGCCTCGGGAAGTGTCCTTTTGGTCATATTGGCTGGACGGGCGTTTCTGCGAAATGAGCGAGAGTCCCCGCAAGCTTTGCCACTAACTGGCTCTGCGTCTGCCGGGTTGCGAGGCGCGTGCCATGACTATTTTTATCGCACTGCTGATAGGCAGTTTTGCGCTGGGTGCAGGGTTTGCTCTGGTGCGCGGCCTCAAGGCCTTCTTCGATGATGGCGAGCAGATTCGGCAAAAAGGCAACGGGGCGCTGGAGGCTTACGGGGTCAAGCAAAACAGGATGATGACGCAGCGTGTGATGTTTCAGGGCATCGCAGTGCTGCTGGTCGCGCTGATCGGGGTGCTGGCCAGCAAAGGTTGATGCGATCGGGCGAATAGAGAGGATTACTGCGATGAATTATCTATCCAACAATTTTAAATTTGATGCGGATGAAGGCAAAGTGTTCGTGCCCGAGGACGTGCAGGATTCTATCCGAAACCTGATCCGCTGGGCCGGCGATGATCCGGACCGCGAGGGATTGGCCGATACTCCCAAGCGCGTCGCACGCGCCTGGCGCGAATACTGTCAGGGCTACGATGGCGATCCGGGCTTGCACCTGTCGCGCACCTTCGAAGAAGTCGGCGGCTATGATGAAATCGTCATTCTGCGTGACATCCCGTTCCAGTCACACTGCGAACATCACATGGCACCGATCACCGGCACTGCCTCTATCGCTTACCTTCCCACTGATCGGGTTGTCGGCATCTCCAAACTTGCACGGGTACTGCATGGCTATGCCGAGAGACTACAGGTGCAAGAGCGTCTCACCGCGCAGGTGGCGCAAGCGATTTGGGATAACCTCAAGCCCCAGGGCGTAGCCGTGGTAATCGAGGCGCAACATGGCTGCATGACAGGACGTGGGGTCAAAACCCACGGTGTCGGTATGGTGACCAGCCGCATGCTCGGCTGCTTCCTTGATAATACGGACAGCCGCAAAGAAGTGCTTTCGCTGATGCAGAAACGGTAAAGCGGCATGAACTTTGCAATTATCGGCGCTGGTATGGCTGGCCTCGCCTGCGCCGATGCCTTGCACGAAGCCGGACACTGCGCCGCACTGTTTGACAAGGGGCGTGGGCCCGGCGGGCGTATGTCTACCCGGCGAATGTCTACACCATTGGGCGAAGCATCGTTTGATCATGGCGCGCAATATTTCACTGCTCGCGATCCTCGCTTTCGGCGGTTGGTGGATGGCTGGTGTGGCGCGGATATCGCCGCACCCTGGCCAGCGGCAGGCGGAGACACGTGGGTCGGGGTTCCCGGCATGAACGCAATCATCCGGCACATGGCCTCTGTCCACGAAGTTCGTTGGGGCCACCTTGTAACAGGCATGGTTCGCAAAGAAGGCTCGTGGTGGCTGATGGACAAAGCGGGCGAGAGCGGTCCGTTTGATGCCGTTATCCTCGCCATCCCGGCGGAGCAGGCGGCAGCGATCCTATCGCTCCATGACTTCGCCATGGCGAGAATTGCTCTGCAAGCGCGATCACAGCCTTGCTGGACCAGTATGTTCGTCTTTGACCAACCGATTGATGGCATTCCGCCCGTGGTGCGAAACCAAGGAAGCGTCGCTTGGGCAGCGCGCAATAGCGCCAAACCAGGCCGCTCAGGACCTGAGGCATGGGTCGTTCAGGCGAGCCCTGTATGGTCTGCCGATCACCTAGAGGAGCCGCAGGAGCAGATATCAGCCTTGCTGTGCGCGGCTTTTGCGGAAGCGACAGCCTGTGATATTCCTGAGCCACTTGTCGCAGCCTCGCATCGTTGGCGCTTCGCACTGTCGGCGGGAACTGGGGATGGCGCTTTGTGGAATCCAAGCATTGCGCTGGGCGTTTGCGGTGACTGGCTGCTCGGCCCCCGTATAGAATGCGCCTGGTCGTCAGGCCGGATGCTGGGCGATTGCTGCGTTGGGGCAGTCAAACAAGCCGTATCTGCCTGACGGCGCCGGGCAAAGTTCAGCCGGCCTTTTCCGAACATATTCAACAACGATCGCAGCGTCTCGTCATAAATCTTTGATTGAATGGTGCACCCAGCAGGATTCGAACCTGCGACCTTCGCCTTCGGAGGGCGACACTCTATCCAGCTGAGCTATGGGTGCGTTGGGGAGCCACTAGCAAAGCTATGCCAAAGACGCCAGTCACATAATACCAGATCAATGACCACTACACCGAGGATGAGCGGCTGGAAACAAGCGTTATCCTAATCTGTTTGGATGTCGTTTTTGTGCACGATTTGTGCATAGCAAAAATGCGCATTTTATGCC
>CANGBE010000135.1 GCA_947451875.1 Sphingomonadaceae bacterium
ATTTGCGTCAGTCCATGCCTCGCTTCACAACCATTTCAATCAGGATCGCCACCTCACCGACCGTCAGACTTACAAAGAACGACGCTCGGCTGCCTTGGCCGAGTGGCAGTCGCTCGCCGCCTGAAGTTTCGCTCATCTTGCGAAAACTCCGCGATTTGGAGACAAGTTGCGGTTAGACTGACAGCACCGGCGCAGCGGATAGCCGTTGAGGAAAGGCAAGTCTTTCCCGTTCATGGCAAAGGCAACCATTACCTCTCCGTCCAGCGCGTGATCCAGATCGAGTGCCTTGACGAAATCCGGGATGGTATCGATTGGCGGATTATCCAGACCGTTGAATGTTACCTGCCGCGCGCCTGCGCGGACACCGGAACGATCCAACAGGTCCTTCAAGGCCACTCCGCGCCAACGCGCATTGCCCATCGCCCCGTTGCCAAGCTGTCCGCCACCAACCCTTGGTTCCGAAAAGCCCCGGCTGTTTCCCGAGCACTGATTGACAGCAACAACCTCGTGGACGGGAAAATCCTTTTTTAGCGCCGCCAGCGAGAGCTCAAGTGGCTTTTCGACATGACCGCCAATGGAAAGGCGGAATGTTGCAGGATCAATTACCGTGGGCAGATTGGACAAATGGTAACGCACAAAAAACGCTTCGTTGGGCGTCAAAATGCCTTCATTGAATACCGAAAACGGCGTCTCGAGTTCGCGCGACGCGACGCGGCTCATCGCGCGCACGGCTTCTTTGGAAGCAGCATAGGCGGCAAAGCCTTCGTCGCCCCGGATGCCGGCAACCGAACCCAAATTGATCACCCGGCCCTGCCGCTCCTTCAGGTAAGGGAAGCAGGCTTGCATGAAGTGAAAGGCGCCATGGAAGCCCTTGAAAGCGATGGCCATGTCCTTTTCGGACACTTCCATCATCGGCACGAGCGGGTTCGAGGTGTGGGCATTGTTGACCAATATATCGACGGGCCCCAGCGCGGTGACCACTTCCGCAACCACGCCGTCCACAACCTCACGCTTGCTGACATCGCAGGCCAGCGCGAAGGTTTTGCCGCCTGCAGCCGCGATCTCTTCTACCGTGCGTTCGCACTTGGCGAGTGTCCGTCCGATAACGGCCACCGCCGCGCCTTCACCCGCCAGCGCCAGCGCAATGCCGCGGCCGACGCCTTGCCCCGCCCCTGTGACAATCGCGACTTTTCCCTTGAGCACTCGCAACTCCCTTCCAAATCCGATTTGACCCCCACTTTCCCGCATTTGCCGCCCGCACCAGCAAAATGTCGCAGGCGAGCGCGCCATATCGCCAGCGCGGTTGCGTTGGGCTGGCATTCGGTAGCATCACTTGCCGCAAGCCGATCCTTGGGAGTGGAAAAATGGATAACGCCGCCGAACTGCAAGCCATGCTCGATCAGCACAAGGTGCGCGATTGCATAGCCCGCCTCGCTCGCGGCGAGGACCGGCGCGATCCGGAGGTGCTCTCGGCCTGCTTCTGGCCGGATTCGACCTTTGACTATGCCATGTACAAGGGCAGCTTCCCCGAATACCTCGCCTGGGTGACCCCGGGGGCCGATGCCATCACCAATACCCAGCATGTGCTGGGGCAGACGGTCATCGATCTAGAAGGCAGCATCGCGCGCGCCGAGACCTATGTCATCTCTTACCACCGCGTCGACATGGGCGCAGAAGTGGGCGAGCGAGATACCTGCATCGGCGGGCGCTATCTGGACCTGATGGAGAAGCGCGCCACTGAAGACAGGGGGGCAAAGTGGGCGATCAAGCACCGCACCATGCTCTATGACTGGTATCAGGATTGGGGCCAGTCCGCCGATTGGAGCCAGGGCATCATGGGCTATCCCTTTCACGGCCCGAACTACAGCGGCCGGGTAAAGGACGATTCCAGTGTGGCCTTCTTCGCGGGCAAGCCGATCTGATGCGGCCATTGGAGGGCAAAGTTGCCGTCGTCACCGGCGCAAGCCGGGGCATTGGCAAAGGCACGGCCTGCGTTCTCGCCGAACAAGGCGCGACCGTTTACATCACTGCACGCACGGTGAACGCCGGTGAGAACCCACTGCCCGGAACTATCGGCGAGACAATCGCCGAGATCGAACGGCGCGGTGGCAAGGCGATTGGCGTCGCGCTCGATCTGCATGATGATTATGCGATTGCTGCTTTGTTTGCTCAGGTGAAAGCCGAAAAAGGCCGCCTCGACATCCTGGTCAACAATGCCATGACCATCCCCGATTCGATGACCAGCAAGGCCCCCTTCTGGGAAAAGTCGCTCGCTGATGAATGGGACATCTGGGACATAGGGCTGCGCGCCGCCTTCATCGCCAGCCATCACGCTGCGAAGATCATGGCGCCGCAGGGCTCCGGCCTGATTGCCTGCATGTCGGGCTATGTAGGACGAACCTATACCTATGACGTGATGTTCGGCACCACCAAGACCGCGACCGACCGCATGGCGCGCGATATGGGTGTGGAGCTAAAACCGCGCGGCGTTGCCTCGGTCTCGCTGTGGCAGGGCTTCACCTATACCGAGAGGGCGATCGAGAACCTGAAAACTGTGCCCGGCATGGCCAGCCAGCTGAACAGCGCCGTAGGCTCCTCGCCCGAATTCGTGGGACGTGTGATTGCCGCGCTGGCTCTCGCGCCAGATCTGATGAGCCGGACAGGCGGGAGTTGGATCGTCGCCGAACTGGCCCCAGCCTATGGCGTGACCGATATCGATGGCCGCATGATCCCCTCGCTGCGTGAAGAGCGCGGGAGTCCGATTTTCGGACCAGTCTGATTCTAGGCCATTGCCATTTGCTCTTGCTGCAGCGCACAATGCGGTCATGCGAATTGCCGTTATCGATGAGGACGCCAGCCGGGCCGCCGCAGTCCGCGAAGGGCTGGCTTCGCTTGATGACTGCGAGATCTTTGTCGTCATCGCAAGTTGCGGACTGGTCGCCAGGATCGGTGAGGTCACGCCTGATGTCGTTTTGATAGACTTCAGCAATCCCGCGCGGGACATGTTGGAGGAACATTTCTCGGTAAGCCGCGCACTCGCCCGGCCAATCACCTTGTTCGTCGACGAATCGACGGGCACCTCGATTGATGCGGGCCTATCGATTTATGCCGTTGCCGGGCTGGCGCGGGAGCGGGTGCGCGCGCTGCGCGATCTTGCGCTCCTGCGCTTAACCGCCTTTGCGGGAGGGGCACTGTGACCAAAGCACTCACGATTGGGTTCCTGCCGCTGGTCGATGCCTGCCTGCCGATTCTGGCTCACGAGCATGGTTTTGCCGAAGCTGAAGGCCTCTCGCTGCGGCTGGTAAAAGACATGAGCTGGGCAGCAACCCTTGACCGGCTGCTCTATGGCAACAGCCACGCTGCGCACTTGCTCGCCCCGCTGGCTATTGCGACAACGCTAGGACGCGGGCGGACTGCACAGCCGCTGGTCACACCTTTCGTTTTGGGCCTCAATGGTAATGCAATCACCTTGCGACCAGACCTTGCCGCCCGGGTTTGCCCTTCTGGAATGCTCGGCGATCCGCGAGTCGTTGGATCGTCCTTTGCTGCCGTAGCCAAACTCAGCGCTGTAGCGGGAAAGCGGCTGCGGTTTGGTGTGGTGCATCGCCATTCCAGCGACAATTACATGCTACGCTATTGGCTGGCCGCCAGCGGAGTGCGGCCTGATTACGATGTCGAAATTATCACCATCTCCCCGTCACTCTGCGCCGCTGCGCTAGAGACTGGCGAAGTCGATGGCATCTGCGTTGGCGAACCGTGGAACAGCGTTGCCGTAGAGCGCGGGGCTGGCGTGATCGTGTTGGCAAGCGCGCAGATCTGGCGGCGGGGCGTCGAAACGGTCCTCGCCATGAACGAGAGCCTGCTGGCAGAGCGGCGAGACGATGTCGAAGCGCTGATCCGCGCGCTGATCCAGACCGGTCAACATTTCGTCGATCCGGCGAACTGGGATGAGAACGCGGGCATCCTTGCAAGGCCTGAGTACCTCGACGGTTCGGCACCAATCATCCGCCGTGCCATAGCCGACAAACTGCTGCTCGCCCGCGATGGCGCTCAGGCGCACTATGCAGACTACATGTTCCAGTATCGCGAGGCGGCAAACTTCCCCTGGGTCAGTCAGGCTGAATGGCTCTACACCCAAATGGTCCGCTGGGAAGGGACGGGCTTTCGGGCTGACGAGGCCCGCCGCGCCGCGCAGGTTTTCCGGCCGGACATCTATCGCAGCGCGCTGATAGGCACGGGCGAGCCTCTACCCGGCGCAAGCTCGAAGGTGGAAGGATCAGTGCGCCAGACAACAGTTGTTGGCATGCAGCAGGGCAGTATGACCATGGAGAGCAATCGTTTTTTCGATGGCGGAGAGTTTGATCCTGTCGACATGCCGGGCTATCTGGCCGCGCGCCCTTAAGGCCTTAAGGTCTGGGTACCAATATGGAATTAGCTTGGGATCCGCTCACCATTCCACGCGAACTGCTCACCCGAATCTGACGCCGAAATCTGGTCGATCACGGATAGAATATGCGCGGCGCTTTGATCAGGCTGAAAGAGCCTGCCTTCCGGGACGCTTTTCTTGAAAGGTTCGGATAGCGCGGTTTCCACTGTCCCAGGATGGATGGAAACGACAATTCCATGCCGGTTGCGCGCTGCAAGCTCGATTGCGAAGTTTTTGACCAGCATATTGAGCGCCGCCTTCGAAGCGCGATAGCTATGCCACCCGCCGAGCCGATTGTCAGAAATCGATCCCACCCTTGCAGAAAGCGCTGCGAATACGCAGCGGCCATCC
>CANGBE010000136.1 GCA_947451875.1 Sphingomonadaceae bacterium
AAACCATCGCCGAAGCAGTGATCGCCAGTCGATCCGGCATCGGTGCCCCGCGCGATGTCGTAGATCTGACCTTCGATGCCTTCGACAAGGAAGGCGGCGGCGCATTGGCGAGTTGGATGCTACTTTCGGGCAATGAAGATGCCCTCGATCCGATTGTCGATGCTATCCATGATCTGGTTGATGAGCTGCACGCTTTCGGATCCGGATCTATGCGCGAAGTGACGCTCAGTCTTGTGCTGATGGCGCTGGGTGACGCACTGATGGGTGAACCATTGAGCCAGGCGCTCAACCTGCCGCGCCATGCGGCGCGCGATCAGGCTGAAAAGCTGTTGGTTGAAGCGGCTTTGGCGGCTGGCTTGCTGTCCGAACAGAATTAATCGGCAGCAAGCCATTCCGGTAGCAGGTCCGGGGCCATATCTTCAACCCGCAGGTGATCGACGGCCAGCCCGAGCGCCGGATAGGCCACGCGCTGCCGTCCCGGGTCTGATCGATCAAGCGGTACCACAACCAGCCGCCGGTTGACCTTCTGCCGCCAGTTCATCCGGGCAGTGTTCTCTTGCCCTACGTAGCAACCCTTTGAGAACGAAACGCCGTTCAGTTCGGCCGCATTGCATTCGAGCCACAGCAAATCGCCAAGCTCCGCGGCGCCCTCACAGACACCGAGCGAGAGACGGTGGGCGAGCCATGCCGCGTCAGCCGCCTCACCTTCCACCGTGCCAATCCAGCGCGATCCCAGCGCGGGCATGCGGGGGTCATGGTCTTGCAGTTCAGCGCGCCAGTGAATGGCCAGCGTATCATCGCGGGCGATCAGGATCTTGCGGCGCAAGCGGTACATCGACAGGCGCTTGATCAGCGCGTCGGTGGCATCGGCATCACAATCGATAAGCAAGTCCGCGCCGTTTTCCCAAATCAGGAAATCAGCGATCACTTTTCCCTGCGGGGTAAGCAGCGCGGCCCAAACCGGCAGCGCGCCGCTGACATCATTGGTCACCAGTCCCTGCAAAAACCCACGCAGGTCCTCACTGGGCTCGCTGGCGGTCAGGCGGATTACGGCGCGATTTGTCAGTCGGGTTGCGGTCATGGGTGACAGATAGGCACCAGCCTGACTAAAGGGAAGTCATGACGAATCTCACCATCCGCCGCCCCGATGATTGGCACGTCCACCTGCGTGATGGCGAGGTGCTGAAAGGCGTCGCCCCATGGACGGCGCGCCAGTTCGCCCGGGCGATCGTGATGCCGAACCTATCGCCGCCGGTCACCAGCGTCGCCCTTACCGAGGCCTATCGTGACCGGATCATCGCCGCTGTGCCAGCGGAAAGCGACTTCACCCCGCTGATGACCTGCTATCTGACCAACGGTAGCGATCCCGATGAAGTTGAGCGGGGCTTTGCCTCGGGCGTCTTCACCGCCGCCAAGCTTTACCCCGCCCACGTCACCACGGGCTCTGCCCACGGCGTCACCGACATTGCCAATATCCGCACCGTGCTCGAGCGGATGGAGAAGATCGGCATGGTGCTCTGCGTTCATGGCGAGGTTACCGATCCGGCGGTGGATATTTTTGACCGCGAGGCCGTGTTTATCGAGCGTGTGCTAGAGCCTCTATTGCGCGATCTGCCGGGGCTAAAAGTGGTGTTCGAACATATCACCACCTCGCAGGCGGTGCATTTCGTTGCCGGCGGCGGCGAAAACATCGCGGCAACCATCACCCCGCAGCACCTCCATATCAACCGCAACGCTATGTTCGCCGGGGGCCTCCGCCCCCACGCCTATTGCCTTCCGGTGGCCAAGCGCGAAGCGCACCGGCTGGCCCTGCGCCGGGCGGCAACGGGCGGTTCGCGCAAGTTTTTCCTTGGGACTGACTCAGCCCCCCATGCGGTTGCGGCGAAGGAATCGGGCTGCGGTTGCGCCGGGATATTCAACGCCCCGTTCGCGCTGGAGAGCTATGCGCAGGTCTTCGAGGAAGAGGGCGCGCTTGATAAATTCGAGGCATTTGCATCGGAAAACGGACCGCGCTTCTATGGACTGGCGATGAATGAAGGCACGGTTACGCTTGAAAAGGCGGAAATTGAAGTGCCCGTTGCGATTGATGCCAATGGCACCAGCGTAGTGCCTTTCCACGCCGGAGCCACGCTCCGCTGGCGCTTTATCGGCTAGCACGCCGCCGCGTCAGCAGATCGACCACAAACATCGCTGCCGCCGCCCATATGAGCACGAAAGATGCCAACTGAATTGGCCGAAGCGGCTCGTGAAACACGAAGAGCCCGAGCAAAAAACCAGAGTTGGCGAGAAAAATTGAACAAAGCCAAGGGTTGAATAGTCCATCCGCCGCGCCGCAGTGGCGAACAGCACCAGCGGTGTGGCAGTGATAATCCCCGATGCTGCGAGCAGCGGATTGATCTTTGTTACTGCTTCAGACGCCCAACCGCCCGCGCCTTGGGAAAAGTGGGCGATTATCAGCAGTCCTGGGATGAACAGCAGCAGGGTTTCAATCGTCAGCCCGGCCAGTGCTTCGACCGGCGCGACCTTTCGAACCAGACCATATCCGCAGAATGACGCGGCGAGTGACAGGCTGATGTAGAGCATATCGAGCGCACCGAAAGCGAGCAGGGTTACGCCGGCACCAGCGAGCATCACCGCCTGCCACTGCCGTCTGCCCAGTTTCTCGCCCAAAAACAGCGTGCCCGCCAAAACGTTGGCAAGCGGATTGATATAATAGCCAAGGCTTCCTGCCAGAACGTGTCCACTCTGCACCGCCCAGATGTAGATAAGCCAGTTAATGCCGATCAGCAGAGCACTGACGCATAGGATCGCCAAGGTGCGGGGGTTCGAAATCGCGCACTTCACGGCGCCCCAATCACGGCTGAGTGTCACTAGGATCAAGCAGAATGGCAGGGTGAATACGATCCGCCAGCCGACAAATTCGAAGGGGTTGATAGCGTGCAGCAGGTGCAAATAGAGCGGCAACAGACCCCAAATGAGGTAGGCGCCTAGCGCGCACAGCAAGCCGCTGCTCGGGCGATTGGTGCTGGGTGGAATGTTCTGCGGCACTGTGCGGCTGCGCCTAGCCGGACAACGCCTTTTTCGCAAATTTAACCTTGTGCAGCGATAAGGCTGGCCATGAATTGCGGATTTCGACCCTTGATGACCTCTCTGGCGCTGGCGGGCGTGCTCTCCGCCTGTGCCCGTTCGGCTGCGCCTGAAGCGGACGATGTGACCGACCCGGTGATAGCTGACGCGCTGTCTGATCCCTTGATGACTGATCCCGATCTTGCCACCCAGAACCGTGTTGGCGCGCTGCTGACCGGTGGCGGCGTGCCTATGGCGCAAATCCCGCTCGAGTTGGTGAGCAACGAGTCGCGCGCGGCAGCAAAAGCCGATGCGACAAGTTTGCTGGGCGGTGATCCCGGCGTTGCGCCTGCCGCCACAGGGGCAGATGGGGCTAAGGCAGGCGAAACGGCGCTGCTATCCTGGCGGCAGAATTTCAGCGGGGAAGCCTGTGCTTCCCGCGTTGGCTGGACTTTCGGCTGGGCGTCCAAAATGCCGGCTGCTATGCCGGTCTATCCGCGCGGGCATGTTCAGGAGGCATTGGGCAACAGCGAAAATGGCTGCACCATCCGCGCGCTGAACTTCCGCGTGGCAGTATCTACCGAGGACGTGCTGGCTTTCTATAATGCCTTTGCCCGCAAGGCCGGGTTCAACCCCGAGCACCGCGCTGATGGCGATGCCCATGCGCTGATTGGCAAGAATGGCGGATCGGGATTTGCGGTTTATGTGCGGCCCGGACCGCAGGGAATGAGCGATGTTGATCTGGTGACCAACGGACTTTAGGGTCAGTCCGCCCGTAATCCAACGCCGATGTTAGCACGCGGCTGTTCCATTTCCGACGAGGTCACGGGATAAGCGCAATAATCTGCAGCATAGAATGATGATGGCCGGTTGTTTCCCGAAAGGCCCACGCCGCCAAAAGGAGCAGACGAGCTGGCACCCGTTGTCGGACGGTTCCAGTTGACGATACCGGCCCGGACATTGGCCCAGAAGCGGTTGTATTCCTGAGGCGTTCCGCCAACCAGCGAAGCTGTCAGGCCAAAGCGCGTGCTGTTGGCCTCAGCAATCGCGGCGTCGAAATCATCTACCTTTATTACCTGCAGCAGGGGACCGAACAGCTCGACATCGGGGCGTTCTGTCATTGCGGTGGTATCGATAATCGCGGGCGAGAGGAACGGCAGGTTTTTGTCTGCGCGGACCAGATGCTTGATCGGCCGCCCGCCGTTAGATAGCAGGTAGACGAAGCTTTCAGCCAGGCCATCGGCGGCGGCATTGTCGATGACCGGGCCCATGAAGGGGGCTGGATCATCAAACGGTGCGCCCACGATAATACGGTCAGCCAGTCGCTTCACTTCATCGACTACGGCACCATACATCGAAGCCTTGACGATCAGTCGCCGGGCCGCGCTGCAACGCTGGCCTGATGAGGAAAATGCTGATTGCACCACCAGTGCAGCGGCGTCCGAAATCTTCGGCGTGTCCCAGATGACGATCGGGTTGTTGCCGCCCATTTGCAGCGCGACGATCTTGTCTGGCCGGGTGGCAAGTTTGCGGTTGATGGCAATCCCGGCGTGGGCGGAGCCGGTGAACAGCACCCCGTCGATCCCGTCATGGGCAATCAGTTCCTGCCCCTGCTCCGGACCACCGACCAGAAGTTGCACAACCGCTGCGGAAATACCGGCACGGTGGAAGCAGCGAAGCAGGAATTCACCCGAAGCAGTCGCCTT
>CANGBE010000137.1 GCA_947451875.1 Sphingomonadaceae bacterium
TCCACTGCCAATCGGCCAGCCCCATCAAAACACTCGATCGGCTGGACGTACGTCGGGAAGGCGGGCATATTCTGATTGAGGCCGAGGCTCGATCGTTCCTGCATCATCAGGTCCGATCGATGGTCGGATGCCTCGCGTTGGTTGGCATGGGTAAATGGCGCGAGGAACAAGTTAGCAAGGCGCTCGCCGCCAAAGACAGGGCGGAATTGGGGCTTAATGCGCCACCCCAAGGGCTGTATTTCGTTAAAGCAAAATATCCGGGAGAAGACCGATGAGCATTTCAGGCAAGCAGATCACCTCGACCCTCACCGCAGACGGCAATCTGACCGTCGCGCTGACAGACAAGGACTTCTCCGACCCCAAAGGCTTTGAAGTGCTGTTGCAAGTCGAGGCCGCACCGATCAATCCTTCAGATCTCGGCCTCCTTCTTGGTGCTGCTGATCTTGGCAACGCAGAATTCCTGCCCGGCAGGATCGTCGCCCCGGTGCCGGAGATGGGTATGCGCGCCATGGCAGCACGGCTGGGCGATCGGGTTGCAGTTGGCAATGAAGGGGCAGGCATCGTGATCGCCGCCGGTGAGGAGCCCTATGCTCAAAGCTTGATCGGCAAGCGCGTAACCTGCGTCGCCGGATCGATGTATGCCAGTCACGCCATTGCCGATGCACGAAGCTGTATCCCTCTGCCGGACGGTATTTCCGCCGAACAAGGCGCTGGCGCATTCGTCAATCCGCTGACCGCGCTGGGCTTTGTAGAAACCATGCGCGCTGAAGGCTTTGCTGGGATCATCCACACGGCAGCGGCATCAAATCTGGGACAAATGCTGGTCAAGCTCTGTGCCGAGGAAGGTATTCCGCTGGTCAACATTGTCCGCTCTGCAGCGCAGGTGGACATCCTGAAGCAGCTTGGCGCGCAGCATATCATCGATTCGTCTTCGCCTGACTTCATGGCGCAACTCGTCGCGGCCATTTCCACCACTGGCGCCTACCTTGCATTTGACGCGATTGGCGGCGGGCGCATGGCCAATGATCTGCTCACAGCCATGGAACAGGTGGCGAGCACCGGGGCCGACTACAGCCGCTATGGTTCGAACGAGCTCAAGAAGGTCTATATCTATGGTATGCTTGACGTTTCACCGACTGTGCTGACCCGCTCTTACGGCTTTACCTGGGCCTGCGATGGCTGGTTGCTGCTGCCGTTCCTCGCCAAAGTGGGAATGGAAGGGCAGGCAAAATTGAGCATGCGCGTTCTATCCAGTCTCACCACCACCTTTGCCAGCGCATACAAGGCGAAGATCGGGCTGGAGGAAATGCTCACTCGCGACGTTGCGTTGGCCTATAATGCCAAGGCCACGGGGGAGAAGTATCTCGTCACCCCTTAACGGGCGCGCTTCGCCCACTTTCGGAACCAGCCGAGGATGGCCTCGGGTTTGCGCTTTGCGGCATTGCGCCAGCTGACGGCGTCTTTGTCGGAGTTGAAGGCTTTGCCATCACCGCCAACTACGAACAGCGCTGGCGTGGAATGCAGGTCTTTCACACCAAGCCCGGCCACCAGATCAAGGTTCCGCCCTTCCCCAGTTTGCGGCTTGCCAACGTCAATGAAGGTGACGGCAAAGCGGCTGCCGAACTCTCGAGTGAAGCCTTGAGAAGTCAGAATACCAGCCAAAGCGCGGCTATCATGGCACCAGTCTGCGCCGAACACGATCACTGCCAGCCGCTGGCTCGCACGCGCATCGGCGATGGCGGTTTCAAGAATGAGAGCAGCGTTGGCTTCCTTGGGGAACCACTCTTTCGCAGCAGCAGTCGCAGTCGGAGGAGCCGGATCAGCCAGCGCGACTGCCGGCGCGGCAAGGCTCGCCAGCAGCAGCGCCAGAGCCGGACGCAGGATCATCCCCGCCCGACCACGCTCTCAGGCAAGTCCTTACCAAACACTCGCTGGTAATACTCCGCCACCAGCATCCGCTCGGTCTCGTCGCACTTGTTGAGGAACGAGAGGCGGAAGGCGAAGCCGGGTTCCTTGAAGATCGCAGTGTTCTGCGCCCAGGTAATTACGGTGCGCGGGCTCATCACAGTGGAGATGTCGCCGTTGATGAAGCCCTGACGCGTGAGTTCAGCCACCTTGACCATCTGCGCGACAACATCTGCCGCGACGTCGGTCGACTTCTTGAGCACGATCTCGGCTTCCACCTGCGCGGGCAGATAGTTGAGGCCGACGACGATGTTCCAGCGGTCCATCTGGCCCTGGTTGATCGCCTGCGTGCCATGATAGAGGCCGCTGGTATCGCCCAGTCCCACCGTGTTGGCCGTAGCAAACAGGCGGAAATGCTTGTTCGGCCGGATCACACGGTTCTGGTCGAGCAGGGTCAGCTTGCCTTCGGTCTCCAGCACTCGCTGGATGACGAACATCACGTCGGGACGGCCAGCATCGTATTCGTCGAACACCAGCGCCACCGGGTGCTGCAGCGCCCATGGCAGCAAGCCTTCGCGGAATTCGGTTACCTGCAAGCCATCGCGCAGCACGATAGCATCGCGGCCGATCAGGTCGATTCGGCTGATATGGGCATCCAGGTTGATGCGGATGCACGGCCAGTTGAGCCGGGCAGCGACCTGCTCGATATGGGTCGATTTGCCGGTGCCGTGATAACCCTGCACCATAACACGGCGATTGAAGGCAAAGCCTGCAAGGATCGCCAGTGTGGTATCCGGATCAAAAACGTAGCTGTCATCAAAATCGGGCACGCGCTCATCCGCTTCCGAGAAAGCGGGCACCATCATGTCGATGTCGATACCGAACAGTTCGCGTGCCGAGACCATGCGGTCTGGCGCTTCGAGGACGGTCGTGCCGGAAGTACCGGCCTGAATGTTTGGAATGTCTGTCATGGCAGGTTAGCGCCTATAGGCAGAGACGCGTTGCTGCAATACGGATTGCGCGTTTGCCCCAAAAACCGCACTCAAGCTGCGTGGCGGAAATCAGTCGCCTTACAAGCACGGTCCCGCCCGTCGGACTTAGCACGATAAAGCGCGGCGTCGGCGAGCCGGTAAAGCCGTTTCCAGTCGTCTTCGTTGGAAACCTGCCCTTCGGATATGCCAATACTGACAGTCACATTCGCGCCCTGCGGCATCTGTGCGCTGCGCACCGCATCTAGCACTCGCTCGGCGCATTTCTTGTCAGCCAATGCCCGAGGTATCAGCACACCGAATTCCTCTCCGCCCAGCCGCACCGCTAGACTGCGCGGCGGGAGGCAGCCGTCAATCGCAGCCACAACGGCTGTCAGCACCCTATCACCGGCCTCATGTCCTAACCGGTCGTTGACAACCTTGAAGTGGTCGATGTCGATCAGCAGAAACGTCTGCCGAGATCGCAGTCCAATGGCTTGGTCGATGAATGATCGGCGGTTGAGCAATCCGGTTAGCGGATCGATCGCGGCCAGTTCACGTGCCGATTGCTCTCCTGCCAACGCGTGATCGCGTTGCAGGGAAATCTCCCGCACTCTTGCCGTAACCAGAAGCGAGCTAAGCATTGCTTCGATAGCCATCGCCAGGAGATTGCCGTTATCAAGCCACAGTGAATAGGGCACCAGATTAAACCCATAGGCAGCTCGCAAGGTGGTTATGACGATAGGTGCTGACCACGCCAGCATGAACATCGGGAAATGCCGGGCACGCCGATGGCCGGCAAGCGCAAGCAACAGGAATATCGGCACCAGCAGTGCAGACATCGTGATGAAGTAAATTCGGTCCAGAATGCCGATGTGCCAGGGCGCCAATGTGGCGAAGGCCAATGATGAAAGCATGGCTGCAATTCCGGCTATCAAGATGGCATTGCGCAACCACTCCTCTCGCACCTCGCGCTCGAAGAAGGTTCGCACGAAACGCACACCGGTGAGAGCGCAGAAGGCCAGGACGATGTAGTTCACTCTCAGGCGATCGTTGTTGGCCATCGATGGGACTACGAGAAGCAATGCCCCGGATGAAGTGAAAGCATAAGCGATAAGAGCGGCCACCATCATCGAATAATGCAGCTGGAATTTTTGGCGAAGCGCCCGCCACAGCGACAGATTGTAGATCAGCAGTGCCAGCGCCATCCCCACAAATGCAGAGTAAGTCGCGGCAAACATTAGGCGGCTGCGCTCTGCATCGGATCGGGACATCAGGCGTGGGCCAATCACCACACCACGCAGGTTAGCCGAGCCCCGCGTCTCGATCAAAATCGACGTAAGCGCCGCCTGCCTATAGGGGACCGGAAATTCCAGAATTGCGCCTAAAGTCAGGTATTGCGACGTGGTCTGATTAGAAACGTCCGTCGATTCTTCGACACCATCAGCATAGCGAAACCGCACCGTCTCACCGTCTTGCCAGACGCTGCCGGAATGCAGGACCAGCGGATCATCAACGTTGGCCGCAACCGGGTCAAAGTGGAGCTCTACTGCAAAATTTCCGGCGCCAAGATCGTTCTGGCGTGATCGGCAATCGAAGCGGGCTGGATTTGCGCTGACCTGCAGGGCGGTTTCGCCTGGCATGATGCGGGCGGCACAGGCGGCAAGCGGCTTATCCAGCGCATAAGCTGGGCCGCACGCAAGAAATGCGAGCACAAGCATCGCAAGAAGCCGCCTGATTTTGGTCGCCAGTCCCATGTTCGCAGACTAAACCACGCTCGCAAACAAGGGGTTAACGCTTGCCCCCAAAGCCCACGAAGGAGGCGAACTTTGCTCCGAAAAGACAGAGTACGGTTGACTTAATCAAAATTGTTCTATTTATGTTCCA
>CANGBE010000138.1 GCA_947451875.1 Sphingomonadaceae bacterium
AACCTCGCAGGAGCTCGATCTCAAGCGCAAGGTTCTGCTCAGCCGCGGCCTGCCGCCGATCTATGACCGCGCCGCGCTGGACCTGAGCGAGGCCGATCACGAAGCCAAGGCGGCAGCGGGCGAAGCACCGCACTGGCGTTTCCTGTTGAACCGTGACCAGCCGATCGAATGGATGGACGGGATCCGCGGGCTGCAGCATTTCGATGCCGGGCAGATGTCCGATCCGGTGATCCGCCGCGCCGATGGCTCGTGGCTCTATATGCTGCCTTCGGTGATCGACGATATCGCCATGGGCGTTACCGATGTGTTGCGCGGCGAGGACCACGTTTCAAACACGGCCACGCAGGTGCAGATGTTTGCTGCCTTCGGTGTCGATCCCCCGGCTTTCGCCCATGAGGCGCTGCTGGTGGGCAGCGAGGGCAAGCTTTCCAAACGGCTCGGCTCACTGGGCATGGCGGAATTGCGCGAAGCTGGCATCGAGCCGGAGGCGCTGGTTGCCATGCTGGCGCGCCTTGGCACGTCACAGCCGGTTGAAGCACTTGTCGATGTCGAGCAAATCGCTGCCGGGTTTGATCTCTCTACCTTTGGCCGCGCGCCTGCCCGTTTTGACGAAGCGGAGCTGCACCGGCTCAACGCCCAGATCGTCCACCGCCTGCCATTCGCCCGCGTGTCGCACCTGTTGCCAAATGGCATGGGTGAGGTAGCGTGGGAGGCGATCCGGCCTAATCTGGCCCATATCAATGAGGCTGGCGAGTGGTGGCAAGTTGTCACCGGGCCGATTGCGCGACCAGAACTTGAGGCTGAGGACCGGGCGTTCGTCGCCGCTGCCGCCGATACCCTCGAAAGCCAGTCTTGGGACGAAAGCCCTTGGCCCCTGCTCACCGGAACGCTGAAAGAGGCGACTAGCCGCAAGGGCAAAGCCCTGTTCTTGCCGCTGCGTCTTGCGCTCACTGGCCGCGAACATGGGCCGGATATGGCCGCGCTGCTCCCCCTCATCGGGCGCGAGGCGGCCATTACTCGCCTTCGCGCTGCTGCCTGAACCAAACCCAAGGAACACTCAAATGGCCGACGACGAAGACTATGTGTACGACGAAGACAGCGGCGAATGGCTGCCGGCTTCCGAACTCGCCGCCAAGCGAGCTGCTGCCGATGTGGTTGAGGTTCGCGATTCGGTTGGCAATCTGCTCGCCGATGGTGATCAGGTAACCTTGATCAAAGATCTCACCGTCAAGGGTGCCGGGCAGGCGCTGAAGCAGGGCACGCTGATCAAGTCGATCCGCCTCACCGGCGACCCCCAGGAAATTGATTGCCGTTTCGATGGCATCAAGGGCCTCGTCCTGCGCGCAGAATTCGTCAAGAAGCGCTGATAATGATGTGGTTGCCTTCATAGGCTACCGTGGGATAGCATCGCCCCCCGCACACTGCGCCGCAATGGACGGCGGCGGGTGCAGGAGGGGATATCGATGCAACTCACAAGCGGGCAATCGAGCCTTCTCGTTGGCGCCATTTTCATCGGCTTCGCACTCGCCGAGCTGATCAGCACCCGCCTATTCGCCAAGCCCGGGCAGACCCGTAACGATGGGCTGGTCGAAGCGGTGAGCATCCTGATGTTGTTCGGCATTACCCAGCCCGTGATCCTGATGACGGTCGGCAGGTTGGGTGATCACTTTGCTCCGCAATGCCGCGATGCCTTGATTGACACCCCGTTCTGGCTGGCGCTGCTGCTGTTCATCGTGTTCGAAGATATGCTGCAATACTGGTGGCACCGCGCTTCGCACTCGTTCGGCTGGCTCTATAACCTTCACCGCGCGCACCATAACGGCCAATATATGAGCGTGCGGCTCGTTTACCGGAACAACATCCTCTACTACGCGATGATGCCCAGCCTGTGGATGGCGGGCGTGCTGGTTTTTCTGGGGCTCGGTTGGTTCTATGCTGGTTATCTGGTGGTCAAGCAGTTGGTTATCATCGGCGCTCACAGCGATGTTGCCTGGGATCGGAAGCTCTATCGGATCAAGGCGCTCTCGCCGCTGATGTGGCTGGTGGAGAGGACGATCAGCACGCCTGCTACGCATTTTTCCCACCATGGGCGGCACAAAAGCGATCCTGCGGTGAACTACAAAGGCAACTTCGGAAACCTGCTGTTCCTCTGGGATGTGCTCTTCGGCACGGCGAAGATCACCAGACACTATCCGCAGAGCTATGGTGTAGAGAACCTGCCGCCGGCCACCTTGGGGCAGCAATTGCTCTGGCCGATCTTCCCCGAGAACACCGATATGGATGCGAAAATCCCGGGCGCGGTTGGGAAGGGCTGAACGGCTCCAGCCGATTTCATGCGAGGTTCCTGCTCGGCGCGCCTAGGGTGACGCGGGGCATGACGCCCTTTGTCAGGAACCAGTCATGGCCAAAAGCCAGAAGAAATCGTCCAAGGAAGCGCGCAAGCCTAAGGCCGAAAAGCCGAAAAAGCTGAATGCTTCAAACCCCTCGCAGAAGGCCGGAGTGGTTGCGGGGTTGGAGAACATGAAGCGCAGCAGTTAGCGCGCTCCCCAACCCCGCAACACTGCTCGTTCACTAGGCCTTTTTGGGCATCAGCCAGCCGAGTACCAATGCGACAAGCATTAGCGCGGGCACGTCGCCCGTCAGGTGGCCTCTCTGCATCGGATCGCCCATTGCCTGATAGGCCATGATTGCGGCGTGGACTACACTCGACCACACGGTGAACCAGATCAGCGAGGCATTCCCCGCCGGATCACGCGCGGCGCGGATCAGGAAAATGCCCAGTGTGGCGTATACCCCGACAATCATCATGAAATAGTGCGAAGCCACCGGCGGCCCGTCATGCCAAGCCCAGCCCGATGGCCAGATCATCGACAGCGGATAGACCAGACAGAACACCAGCCCGAAGGCCTGAAGCGTAAGCGTAAGCAGTTTCGATTTATCAGACATGGCGTTATCTCCCTATCCCGCCGTGAATGTTGGGGAAGGTGCGCCTTTGCCGAGCTAAGGGCAAGCTCGGTTGGCAGCTACAATCCCCAACTAACGCCGCGCCAGCCTGATCCCCTTCTTGCTCTGCCCCCGAGCATTTGCCAGTCTCTACCTTTGGCAACCCGGATCGCACATTGAGGGGAGCACCTAAGTTATGAATTTGCGCAAGCTACCGGCCCTACTCGGCATCGTCGCCATGCTGGCGAGCTGCGGAGACAGCGGCACCACCAGCGGCGGCACCTCCGTCACGCCCACTCCAACGCCTACCCCCACCCCCACGGTGGCGGGGTGTTCGCTGCGCCAGCGGCAGGACTTTGCCTTGGCCGCGCTCAACGAATGGTATCTGTTCCCCACTCTGATGGACCAGACTGCCAACCCGGCGAACTACACTGATGTGCAGGGCTATATCGATGCCCTGGTTGCTCCGGCGCGGGCGCAGTCGAAGGACCGCTTCTTCACTTACATTACCTCGATTGCGCAAGAGAATGCCTTCTTCAGCTCGGGCTCGAGCGCCGGGTTTGGTGTGCGGCTGGCCTATGATAGCACCAACCGCCGGCTATTCGTGATGGAGGCGTTCGAGGGCGCTCCGGCACTTGCTGCTGGGATTGACCGCGGGACAGAGATCACCGCCATTGGCACCAGCGCTGGTACCATGCAGACCGTCTCATCGCTGTTTGCCAGCGGCGGATCGCAGGCGGTTTCCGACGCGCTTGGCGCTTCGACGGCGGGCCTCACGCGGGTGCTGCGGATCGTCAACGGTTCCACCACCAGCGATGTTACCGTGGCCAAGGCTGACTATTCGCTCACCCCAGTCTCCTCGCGCTATGGCGCCAAGGTGATCCTCGATGGCGCCAAGAAGGTTGGCTACGTCAACCTGCGGACCTTTATCGATACCGCCGATCCGGCGCTGCGCAGTGCTTTTGCTAACTTCAAATCGCAGGGCATTACCGAGGTGATCGTTGACCTGCGCTATAATGGCGGCGGGCTGGTTTCGATTGCCGAGCTGTTCGGCGATCTGCTCGGCGGGGGCCGCGCGGGTCAGGTGTTTGATTACACCACTTTCCGTTCTGAAAAGGCCGCGCAATATAACAGCCAGAAGAACTTCGTCGCGCAGACTGAAACGATCACCCCCACCAAGATCGCCTTCATCGGCATGGGCGGCACGGCCAGCGCCAGCGAGATGGTGATGAACGAGATGCGCCCCTATCTTGGCACCAATGCGGCGCTGATCGGCAGCAATACTTATGGCAAGCCGGTGGGCCAGATCGCCATCGACAAGACTTCCTGCGATGATCGCCTGCGGATAATCGCCTTCCGCACCGAAAACGCCAACCACCAGGGTGACTATTACACCGGCCTCGCCTCGGTGATGGAGAAAACCTGCGCGGCGGCGGATGATATCTTCCACCCGCTGGGCGATGCCAATGAGACTTCGGTCAAAGGCGCGCTTGATTTCCTCGCGGGCCGCAGCTGCACCGCGCTCACCGCGCAGGCCGGGGTGCAAAAAGCGCAGACCGCGGCTGAGGCCAACTTGCTGCTGATGCCGATGGCACCAACACCGGCGCAGCATGAGACGCCGGGGCTGTTTTAGGGTCCCCCTCGGGGAGAAACCCCTCCGACTTCAGTCGGATACTGGCTTCAGCCTTCGACTCGCTCGATAGCCTGTAACCTCGGAAAAGTGAGACCGCCTGGAGGGCGTGAAGTCTCACTTTTCCGAGGTTACAGGCTATGGGCT
>CANGBE010000139.1 GCA_947451875.1 Sphingomonadaceae bacterium
GGTCCTGGCCACATGGCCAGTCTTCTCAGCGTGGCGCAGCACCTTGAGCTTGCGCTGGATATCGCGGTCTTCCTTGGTCATTGGGTCCATCCTCCTGGCTGCCAGTCAGCAGCATGAAAGATGTCCCGCAAGTCCGTACAGTCCTACAGGACATCTTTCATGCTGCTGACTGGAAGGACGAGGTCGTTCGTTTCCGAATCGATCTATCGAGATTTTCCATATACGCGCCCAAACAGTGTGACGTTGCCAATACAAAAGAACCAGATCGGTCAATGCGCCCATCGCTTGCCGCAACGGCCCGTAGCTACTAAAGCGCCGCCATCCTGTTTTCCGGAGCTACCCCCAAGATGCTGCGCCGCTTTTACGAATGGATTATGGACAAAGCAGCACACATGCACGCGGCACGGTGGCTGGCGTTCTTCTCATTTGCCGATGGCGGCCTGTTTCCGTTCCCGCCGCATCCGCTGCTAGGGCTGATGTGTCTGGCTGAGCCGAAGAAGGCTGTGCGCTTTGCCCTGATTACCACCATCATGTCCACGCTTGGCGGGTTGCTTGGCTATGCCATTGGGCACTTCCTTTATGATACCGTCGGCGCTCAGCTGCTTGCCGCGCTTGGGTTGACGCATAAATTCCCTGTCGCCGCTTGCTATCTGCGCGAAAAGGGTTGGATTATCATCGTAGTGAAAGCGGCGACGCCGATCCCCTTTCTGCTGATCTCTGTGACGGCGGGGTTCATCAACTTTTCGCTACCAACCTTCATCGCAGCTAGCCTCGCCTCGAGGGTAATGATCTTTCTGACCATCGGCATTCTTTTCCGTCTGTTCGGCCCGCCGATCAAGGCCTTCATCGACAAGTATCTGGCATGGCTCGTTGCGGGCTTCGTGGTCGTGGTGGTTTCGGGCTATGTGGCTTTCTCGATGCTCAGCGGAGAAGCCAAGCATACAAAAGAGAAGTGTGCGTCGGCTGCGATTTCTGCGCCCGCTGCTTAGGCTCTAGCGGATCGGCTTAACCGCCGCCTCCGCCCTCTCTAGCAGGGCCATTGCTACCTGATCGGATCGGTCCCAGCGCTCGGTGATCGAATCGCCGATGAAGACCACTCGAGGGGCGGCTTGCTCGGCCGCGGAATTGGCATCGCGGAAACGGCAGAGCCAAGCCCAGTCGTTCGCTTTGATGAATGGGTGGCTGAACCCCAGCCCTTGCTGCGCCGGGCATGGCTGATCTATCATGCCATCACTCGGCGGCACCGGCTCCAGCGCCGGGCCTGCTAACAGCGCCAGCAATGCGGCGGCGAGGCGTACCTTAACCAATGATCCCAATCGCCGTCCCGGCGCGCTCAAACATGCCGATGATTGTCTGGACTTGCTCAGCCGTATGTTCCGCGCAGAGCGAGCAGCGCAGCAGAGTCATGTTAGCAGGAGTTGCTGGCGGACGGGCGAGGTTCACGTAGAGTCCCTCTTGCAGCAGCGCCTCCCACATCATTGCGCCGAGCTCAAGATCGGGCATTATTACTGCGATGATCGCAGATTGCGGAGTTTCCGTGCCGAGCTGAAATCCCATGGCTTTGAGCGCCTTGTGCAAAGCCTTTGAATTTCCCCACAGGTGCGCCCGCTTGTTGTTACCATGCATCAACTTGCGGATCGAAGTTGCGGCGGTGGCGACTACGCTTGGCGGCAGGCTGGCGGTGAACACATAGGGGCGGCAGACCAGCCGCAGGATCTCGAACTTGGGGTGGTTGGAAACGCAGAAGCCGCCGACCGTGCCGACCGACTTGGAGAATGTGCCGATGACAAAATCGACATCTTCAAGGCAGCCCTGATCCTCCGCCACGCCGCGGCCATTGGGGCCCATGAAGCCCATCGAGTGTGCCTCATCGACCAGCACCATCGCGCCATGCTTTTTGGCGACGGCGATCATTTCCTTCAGCGGGGCAATATCGCCCAGCATCGAGTAGACGCCCTCAAGAATTACCAGCTTGCCGGCGTCTTCGGGGATGCGGCCGAGGCGCTTGTCCATGGCTTCGATATCGTTGTGCTTGAACGGCACCACTTCGGCATCGCCCAGCTTGCAGCCGTCCCAGATCGAGGCGTGGCTGTCGATATCGAGCACGATGTAATCGCCCTTGCCCGCCATCGTCGAGATGATGCCAAGGTTCGCCTGATAGCCGGTGGAGAACACCATGGCATGATCCATGCCGTAGAATTCCTTCAGCGCTTCTTCCACTGCGCGGTGACCGGCATAGGTGCCGTTGAGCACGCGGCTACCGGTAGTGCCGGCGCCAAAATCGTCGAGCGCCTGCTTGCCCGCTTCGATCACATCAGGATCGAAGGTCATGCCCATATAGTTGTAGGTTCCGAGCAGAATCGTCTCGCGCCCGTTGCAGATCGCCTCGGTCGGCGAGAGCACCCGCTCCATCACCAGACTGAATGGATCGGTGACGCCGGTGGACAGCAGGTTTTCCCGCGTGGCGATCAGCGGGTCAAATTTGGAAAAGAGATCCGTCATTCTGTATCCCTTAGTTCTGCAATTTCACCACGGCATCAACTAGTTGGCCGTAGTTTTCAATCTCTGCCTGCGCGTTCATCGAGATGATGATGTCGAACTCGTCTTCGATCGCAGCGACGAAATCCATCACCGTAAGACTGTCAAACTCCAGATCGTCGGCAAAGGTCGTGGCATCGCTCAGCGCGACGTTCTTCTTGTTGAAAGGCTCGATCAGCGAGGCGATTTTTGCCTCAACGGCGACGCGGTCCATCATTGTGCTCCCGAAGTGTTTGTCGGCCATGTGGCCAAGAATTGCGGCGCAAAAGCGGCGTTAAGGCTTAGAGTCAAGCGATTGCCCTCTCAACCAGCCCTTTGACCGCCGCCATGAAGGGTCCGATCGACACCGGCTTGGCGAGGTAACCCTCGGCACCGGCGTCCCTGATCCGCTCTTCATCGCCCTTGCCGGCATAGGCAGTGACGGCAAGCACCGGGATCAGGCGCAGGGTGGCATCGGCCTTGGCCTGTTCGATCAGATCCAGCCCGGAAACCTCGGGCATCTGGATGTCCATGATGATCAGATTGGGGACAAATTCGCGCGCCCGGTCAAGCGCAAGCAAGCCGTCGGCAACACCCTCCACCGCGTAACCCTGACTTTTCAGGACATCGCAGAACAGCTTGCGATTAAGATCGTTGTCCTCGACAACGAGGATGCGCTTTGCCATTGCCTCTCCTAACGCCTTTCCACAGGAGCTGGCAATTCTTCGCGAACCAAAATCCCCCGCTATGGATCCCACCGCACTGGCGCTTGGCGCGCTGGGCTGGGTGCTCAGTGATGAACCTAGGGCAGAACGGCTGCTTTCGCTGACCGGCCTCACCCCCGATGCTCTGCGCGAAGGGCTGGGCGATTCGGGCGTTCTTAGCGCCGTTCTCGATTTTCTTGCCGCGCATGAGCCAGACCTTGTCGCCGCTTCCGAAGCGCTTGGCGTTGCGCCGGGCGATCTGATAGCCGCGCAGCAGAGGCTTGGCGTATGAGCCGGCCGCTGGTGATAACCGATTGTGATGAAGTGCTGCTGCACATGGTCGCGCCGTTTGGAACCTGGCTGTCCGAGAACCACGGCATCGAGTTTCACTTCATCGGCAACGATTTCTCCCAAGCGATCCGCTACGTCGATGGCGGCGAAGCGGTGCCGGTAAAAGAGAGCTGGAAGCTGCTCAACGTCTTCTTCGAAACCGAAATGCACCGCCAATACCCGATTGCTGGCGCTCTGGAGGCGATGCAGTGTTTGGGCGAAACTGCCGATGTCGTGGTGCTCACCAATCTGGGCGATCAGTTCAACGAAGCGCGCACCCGGCAGCTAGTTGAGCATGGCTTTGGCTTAAAGGTCTATACCAATCAGGGGCCAAAAGGCCCGGCCCTGAAGAAGATCATCGCCGAATATGCACCCAATCGGGCGGTGTTTATCGATGACATCGCCCAACATCATGACTCGGTGGCAGGTCTATCACCTGATGTTTCCCGTCTGCATTTGTGCGGTGAACCGCGCCTCGCGCCGCACATTCCTTGCGCTCTTGAAGCAGGCCACGCCCATGCTCGCATCGATAATTGGCAAGAGGCCTTGCCGTGGCTGCTCGATAGGCTTTAACTAATGCCCATGACTGATACCGAAATCGAAGAGCGCCTCGTTGCGCTGGGCCTTACCCTGCCGCAGGCCGCCGCTCCAGTGGCAGCCTATGTTCCTGTGGTGATCGCGGGCGGATTGGCCCACGTTTCCGGGCAATTGCCCTTCATTGATGACAAGCTGGTAACCGGACGGCTGGGTGAAGACGTTTCGCTGGAACTGGGCACGGCAGCGGCGCAGGCTTGCGGATTGATGATCCTTGCTCAGTTGAAGGCTGCGCTGGGATCACTTTCGCGGGTTGAGCGGGTGGTGAAACTGGGCGGATTTGTCAATTCTTCCAGTAACTTCACCGATCAGCCCAAAGTCGTCAACGGGGCGTCTGAACTGATGGTCACCGTGTTTGGCGAAACGGGAAAACATGCGCGTTCGGCAGTCGGGGTTCCAGTCCTGCCGCTGGGCGCAGCCGTGGAGGTGGATGCAATTGTCGCTGTTAGGACCGATTGATCGCTGGTTCGCTTTGGCACCTGCAACGCGGCAGGTTGATTGGCTGCGCGGCGCCAGCTTCGCCCA
>CANGBE010000140.1 GCA_947451875.1 Sphingomonadaceae bacterium
GTCTGCCGGCTGATAGCAAGCCGATTTCGATCATCGACGTTTCGGGCGTGCCTTCGGAAATTACCTCAACTGTGGTCGCTGTGCTGGCACGTCTGGTGCTCGATCATGCGATCTGGGGCCGCGACGAAAAGATGCGTCCGATCCTGCTGGTCTGCGAAGAAGCGCATCGTTACGTGCCCAACGAGAAAAACATAGACGGTTCTTCAGTTGGCAAGATCCTTTCGCGCATCGCCAAGGAAGGCCGTAAGTACGGCGTTTCGCTGGGGCTGATTACCCAGCGTCCGTCAGATCTGGCCGAAGGCGTGCTTTCGCAGTGCGGCATGATTATCGCCATGCGCCTTAACAACGATCGCGATCAGGCCTTTGTGAAGGCTGCCATGCCCGAAGGTTCGCGTGGTTTCCTCGATTCGATCCCGGCACTGCGTAACCGCGAATGCGTGATCTCAGGCGAGGGCGTTTCGATCCCGATGCGCGTGACTTTTGACGAGCTAGACGAGATGAAGCGTCCAGCTTCTGCCGATCCGAGCTTTGTCGATCTGTGGCGTCAGTCCGGCGGCGAAGAGGCATCCGTGCAGCGCACCGTCATGCGTTGGCGCGCACAGGGGCGGTAAGCTAGCTCAGTTCGCCTGATAGGCATCGTGCCGGCGCGCGCGCCAGTTGCCGCGGGCATAGATCACTCCGGTCAGCAGCGCCGATATGCACGACGCGAAGGGGAATGACCACCACAGGGCATCGCTGCCCAATTTGGGGTAGGTGGCGAAATAGAAGCCCAGTCGCACCGGATAGAGCGTGATCGCCATGACCACGAAGGGCAGAACTACGACGCCATAAGAGCGCAAGGTGCCGCCCATGATCATCGAGGCGCCCATCACAATGAAGCTCCAGGTGACGATATATTGCACGTGCTGAGCAATCGGCACCGCGGGGCTGTTGCCGCCCAAGAACAGGGCGAGCAGCGGATGAGAGGCCAGCACCACCAGTGCAGCCAGCACGCCTGTCATCACCACGTTAGCGGTCATGCCCGAGCGGGTAACCTGGCTCACGCGCTCGTGCTTGCCCGCGCCAATCGCCTGGGCGACCATCGCTGAAACGCCAGAACTGATGGCAAATGCCGGCATCTGGAGAAAGTTCCACAGCTGCATCGAAGCGCCATAGGCGGCGGTGGTATCGACGCCTTCGCGGTTGACCAGCCCGACCATGATCATCTGCGCGGACGACATCAGCAGCATCTGCGCGCCCATCGGCATACCCTTGGTCACCATGTATTTGAGCTCTGCGCCAGTTGGGATCAGGAAACCCCACTCAGTGCCGCGCAAGCGCAGCGGCAGGTCTCTGCCGTAAAGCCGCCAGATTGAGAAAATCATGCCACCCATGCCGGCAAGAAAGCTGGCAAATGCCGATCCGCCGATTCCCAGTGAGGGAACCGGGCCCCAGCCCATGATCAGCAGCGGGTTGAGGACCACATCAAGCACCACGGTGAGCAGCATCGCATACATCGGCGTTTTCGCATCGCCCGCTCCGCGCATACCCATCGAGAGCATCATGTTGGCCGTCCCGAATGGGATCGAAAGGAAGATCACCCGCAGATAGGTGTTGGCGAGTTCAAAACTGCCTGCTGGCGTCGCCATCATCCGCAGCATCCACGGCGAGAAAACCAGGCCGAGAACCGATCCCGCCAGCGCCAGACCGACCGCAAAGCCTAGCCCGTTGCCAAAACTGCGCCGCGCGGCGATCACATCGCGTGCGCCGAAATGCTGGCCGATGCGCACGGTGCTTGCCATGCCGAAGCCCATGACCAAGGCGAAGAACAGGAACATCACAACATTGGCATTGGTCGTCGCGGCAAGCGCGTTCTCACCGATCAGGCGGCCGACCCAAATTGCGTTGATCGTGCCGTTGATCGTCTGGACCAGATTGCCCACCAGCATCGGCAACGAAAAGGCGATCAGCGTTTTAAGGATCGGGCCAGAGGTCAGGTCGCCATGCATCGGGCCGCGCTTGCCCTCTGCAACCAGATCGGCTTCGGCCACGACTTCTTCGGCCAGTGCCTGTTCTTCTGCGGAAAGTTCGGTCATGTCCCTCTCGTGTCGCCATAGAGGTGGATATGCAAGCGATCCGAGAAGTTCAGTTCATGTTTTGAACAAATATCCGCGAGCCAAGCAGAGCGGGCGCGCAGGGTAGCTGAATCACGGCCTTCGGGCATCAGCCAGACACGGTCATGCGGGATGGTATGGGCGGCGATCAGGGCTAGGACTTCATCGAGGTCGGAAGGATCAGCGATCACGAATTTGAACAGGGCACGCGGGTTCGCCGCCCATTCCGCCAGCCGCCCGGGGATCAGCGCGAGTTCGGCCGGATTGCCCGAATGGGCGAGCTTGGGGCTGACGTTGTACTGATGCACCAAAGCGTCGAGCGCGGGCGCGGGGGCGACGGTGCCGTTGGTTTCGATCTCGATCTGCATGTCTGGCAGTAGCGACACCATCCGCGCCAGCGCCGCGCCCTGCAACAGCGGCTCGCCGCCGGTGATGACCAACCGCGGCTGGCCGAGTGCGGCGATGCGGGCGGCGACGTCTTCTTCGCTCAGGGTGATCTGGTTGGCATTGCGTTCAAAGGCCCCGTCATCGCGGTGCGGGCGGTTGTCGCCTTCAAACCGCCAGGTGTAGGCAGTGTCGCACCACACGCAGGCAAGGTTGCAGCGCGACAGGCGCACGAAAGCGCAGGGTTTGCCGGATGAGCGACCTTCGCCTTGGAGGGAGGCGAAGATCTCGGGCTCGCCGGGGGCTGTGGTGGCGAGGGTTAGCATGGGCCGCAGTTTCTTCCCCCTTGATGGGGGAAGGATGCGCAGACTTGGCGGCTTTGCCGCCTAGTCGCAGCTGGATGGGGGTGATCTCGCCCCATCCGTAGTGCCAGCCAGAGAGCGCACCCCCTTCCAACTTCGACTAGCGAGCAAGCTCGCAAGTCTTCGTATCCCTCCCCCATCAAGGGGGAGGCAAAGGCAAGTGCTACGTTCACCCCAACCGCGCCCCTATCCTAGTCTTGCAAGGGCTGCCGCCAATCGCTCAGCCTCGGCCGAGTGCGCGGCATGATCGGCGCGGGCCTTTTCGACCGCTTCAGGCTTGGCCTTTTCGACGAAGGAGGGGTTATTCAGCCGCCCTTCGAGCGACTTGGCTTCCTTGGTGGAAAGCTCCAAAGCCTTGGCGAGGCGGGCCTTTTCGGCGGCGATGTCGATCACGCCTTCGAGCGGCACGATCAGGTTGGCATCGCCCGCACCGATCTGTATCGCTGCGCACGCAGGGGCTGCTTCGAAGCGGATACCGTTGAGCCGCGCGACGCGCTCGATAGCGGCAGGATTGCGCTCGATGATCCCGCGCGTGGCCTCGCTGGGTTCGGGCAGAAAGGCGTCAAGCTTAGCACCCGGCGCGATGCCGAGTTCGTTCTTGGCGGTGCGCAGGTTGCCAACCAGCGCGATCAACCAGTCGACTTCGGCCTTGGCCGCAGCATCAACACCCACACCCGGCGCGGGCCAGCTTGCGGTGATCAGCGGATAGTTTGCGCGGTCTCCCAACGAGCCCCACAACTCTTCAGTAACAAACGGCATGAAGGGGTGGAGCATGACGAGGATCTGGTCGAGCACCCAGCCGGCGACGGCTTTGGTTTCCTCGTCGAAGCTGCCCTTGATCAGTTCGATGTACCAGTCGCAGAAGCTGTCCCAGACGAAGTGGTAGATGGTGTTCGCCGCCGCATCAAAGCGCAGGTCAGCCATCGCCTGATCAAGCGCGCCGAGGCATTCGACGACTTCGCCGATGATCCACTTGTTGACCGCCGATGTGGCGGGCGGGGCAGTGATCAATGTGCTCGCACCAATGCCATTGCTCTCGCAGAAACGCGCGGCATTCCAAAGCTTTGTCGCGAAGTTGCGATAGCCTTCAACGCGCTTTTCATCCATCTTCACGTCGCGGCCCTGGCTCTCCATCGCGGCCATGAAGAAACGCAGCGCATCGGCGCCGTACTGGTCAATCAGCAGCAGCGGATCAACGACATTGCCCTTGGACTTGGACATTTTCTGGCCATCGGCGGCGCGCACGAGGCCATGCAGGTAGAGCCGCTTCCACGGCACTTGTCCGCCATTAAAGTGCATCCCCTGCATCGCCATCCGCGCATCCCAGAAGAACAGGATGTCAAAGCCCGAGATCAGCAGATCGTTGGGGTAATGGCGCTGGTACAGCGTGGTGTCATCCGGCCAGCCGAGCGTGGCGAAGGGCCAGAGGGCTGAGGAGAACCAGGTGTCGAGGACGTCGTTGTCGCGGGCAATCTGTCGATTGCCTGCGAGTGCCTGTGCCTCTTCCTCGGTCTCGGCGACGAAGACTTCGCCGTCTTCTGCATACCAAGCCGGAATCCTATGCCCCCACCACAGCTGGCGGCTGACACACCAAGGCTGGATATTCTCCATCCAGTTGAAGAAGGTCTTCTCCCAGCTCTTCGGCACGATCTCGATCGCGCCCGAGCGCACGGCTTCCAGCGGAGCCTTGGCGAGTTCCTCGGCGTTGACGTACCACTGGTCGGTCAGCCACGGTTCGATCACCACACCGCCGCGGTCGCCGAAGGGGGTCTGGATAGTGCGGGGTTCGGCGTCTGCCAGAACCTCGTTGCCTTCCTTGTCCTTGGTCAC
>CANGBE010000141.1 GCA_947451875.1 Sphingomonadaceae bacterium
ATTGAATGGTCGGGGAAAGAGGATTCGAACCTCCGGCCCCTGCCTCCCGAAGACAGTGCTCTACCAGGCTGAGCTATTCCCCGACCGATCGTTCACCCCCAACCACCCGAAAGCGGGGAGGGGCGAGGCAGGAGCGGGCCTATAATGTGCCATTAGCAGGGTGGCAAGCATGCAATCGCACCGCTAGGAAACAGTCATGGCCATAGCCCTTTCAAATGACGATTCGCGCGATAAGCTTCACTGGGAGTGGCAATACCTCAACTTAATGCGCCGCATCTGGGAACAGGGCGATGAACGGGTAGATCGGACAGGCGTGGGCACTCGATCACTTTTTGGGGCAGAGATTCGCTTCGATCTTTCAGACGGCCTGATGCCACTGCTGACCACAAAGCGGGTCTATTGGAAGACAGCGACACGCGAGTTGTTGTGGTTCATGACCGGTGAAACGAACATTCGAACGCTCTGCGCGCAAGGCGTGGAAATCTGGACCGACTGGCCGCTCGACCGCTATCGGCGCGAATCCGGTGACCCGATAAGCCGCGATGAATTTTCAAAGCGCATAGTCGCGGATAAGGCTTTCGCTCTGCAATGGGGCGATCTCGGCCCAGTCTATGGCAAGCAATGGGTCGATTGGCCGACATATAAACCTGCGGGAGATGGACTTTATCGCCAAGGCCCCGGGATCAATCAGATAGCACAGGTGGTAGAGGGGCTTAAGTGCAACCCAGGCAGCCGCCGCCACATAATCGAGGGTTGGAACGTAGCCGAGCTTGACGCCATGGCGCTGCCGCCGTGTCACAAGACATACCAATTCCACGTGTCGGGCAACCGTCTTTCTGGTCTGCTTTATCAGCGCTCGTGTGATCTTGGTCTTGGTTTTGCCTTCAACATGTGGAGCCTTGCCCTACTAATCCGAATGCTTGCTCAACAATCCGGTTTGGAGCCTGGTGAGGCAGTGTGGATGGGTGGTGATGTCCACCTCTACTTGAACCATGCACCGCTGGTTGAGGAGCAGCTTACCAGGACGCCTCATGGTGACGCGCGATTGACGATAGCGCGCCTACCTTCGAGCATGTTCGACTACCGGATAGAGGACTTTGAGGTGCATGGTTATGCACCGCAGGCTCACATATCGGCTCCCGTAGCAGTTTAGTTGACGTTGTAACCAGTTTGAAATATTATGTCTCAGTCACATAATTTTCCTTCACTGGCTGAAGGAAACCGGGAGCGCGAAGGCGATGGGCAAGAAGGCAACCAGCGGCAGCAACATGAAGCCAGCGCGCGGCAATCGCCCGCCGCTCGAGTTTTATGTTCCTGAGCCAAAGTTCCGGCCCGGTGACCCAGCCGATTTCGTCCACGTAAACATCCCGCCCGCGGGCGAACAGCCTCGCCCGGACGAGGCCTGTGCAGCGATTGAAACCAGCCCGCTATGTTATGATCTGGTTCGTGTTTTGGACGATGATCATCAGGCAGTCGGCCCATGGAATCCTCGCCTAGATTCCGATACGCTACGCGAAATGCTGCGCGTCATGGCGCTTACCCGGGCTTTCGATGACCGGATGTATCGCGGCCAGCGGCAGGGTAAGACCAGCTTTTACATGAAGTGTACTGGCGAGGAGGCAACCTCAGTTGCATCCGCGTTTGCCCTAGCTTCAGATGATATGGTCTTCCCATCATACCGCCAGCAAGGCATCCTGCTCGCTCGCGGATATCCGATGACCGAGATGATCAACCAGATATACTCGAACCGGGCGGACCGGCTGAAAGGCCGCCAACTGCCAATCATGTATTCGGCGCGCGACTTTGCGTTTTTCTCGATTTCCGGCAATCTCGCCACACAGTTTCCTCAAGCTGTGGGTTGGGCGCTCGCTAGCGCCAGCAAAGGCGATAGTCGCATTGCCACAAGCTTTATCGGTGATGGCTCCAGCGCTGAGGGTGATTTTCACGCTGCGATGACTTTTGCTGCCGTCTACAACGCCCCCGTGGTGCTCAACGTAGTCAACAACCAGTGGGCGATTTCCAGCTTTTCAGGTTTCGCCGGAGCAGAACGCACGACCTTTGCTGCGCGAGCAATCGGCTATGGAATCGCCGGACTTAGGGTGGATGGAAACGATTCCCTTGCAGTCTATGCTGCCATGCAATGGGCTGCGAACCGGGCGCGATCCAATCAGGGGCCAACCCTGATCGAACACTTTACTTATCGGGCTGAGGGACATTCAACCTCGGATGATCCTGGGCAATATCGCTCTGCCCGCGAGGCAGAGGTTTGGCCGCTTGGCGATCCAATTACGCGCCTGAAGAAGCATCTGATCGGATTGGGCGAATGGTCGGATGAACAGCACGAGGCGATGGACCGGGACCTTGCCGAACAGGTGAAAGCCGCAACCAAAGAGGCCGAAAAGAACGGTGTACTTGGCCACGGTCTGCATCATCCGTTCCACACCATGTTCGAGGACGTTTACGAAGATCTGCCATGGCATCTCAAAGAACAGGCCGAGCAGGCAATCCGGGAGCGGCGAATCAAGTGGCCGGAGTGGAAGGAATGACCCGCGAGGAATCTCCGATCTCGCTGCAGGACGCACCCTCGCGCCGGATGAACATGATCGAAGCTATCAACGATGCGCTCAGCATCATGATGGCGCGCGATCCTGATGTCGTTATCATGGGCGAGGACGTCGGCTATTTCGGCGGCGTGTTCCGCGCCACGGCGGGCCTGCAAAAGAAATTCGGCAAGAACCGCGTGTTCGATACACCTATCAACGAATGCGGCATCATCGGCGCGGCAGTTGGCATGGCGGCCTATGGTCTGCGCCCGGTGCCTGAAATCCAGTTCGCCGACTATATCTACCCTGGCTATGACCAGCTCGTCTCCGAAGCGGCGCGTATGCGATATCGCTCGGCGGGAGAATTCATCGCGCCGATCACCGTGCGAAGCCCGTTTGGAGGCGGCATCTTTGGCGGCCAAACCCACAGCCAGAGTCCTGAGGCGCTGTTCACTCATGTTGCCGGCCTCAAGACCGTAATCCCTTCAACGCCGCACGATGCCAAAGGTCTGCTGATCGCGGCAATCGAAGACAACGATCCGGTGATCTTCTTCGAACCCAAACGCATCTATAACGGCCCGTTCGATGGCTATTACGACAAGCCGGTCAGCCCGTGGAACACCCACCCGGACAGCGCTGTGCCTGATGGCTATTATTCGATCCCGCTTGGTAAAGCGCGGGTGCTGCGGGAAGGGCAGGCGCTGACCGTGCTGGCCTATGGCACGATGGTCCACGTTGCCGGTGCAGTTTGTGCAGAAAAGGGAGTTGATGCCGAAGTGATCGACCTTCGGACTTTGGTTCCGCTCGATATCGAGACCGTCGCCAAGTCTGTGGAAAAAACCGGAAGATGCATGATTGTCCATGAGGCCACGCGGACGTCGGGTTTTGGCGCGGAGCTCTCTGCACAGGTGCAGGAACGCTGCTTTTATCACCTTGAAGCGCCGATCGAGCGGGTCACTGGCTTCGATACCCCCTATCCGCACAGCCTGGAATGGGCATACTTCCCCGGACCGGTTCGGATTGGTGAAGCGATCGACCGCTTGTTGGGAGCAAACTGATGGGGCGTTACGTCTTCAAATTACCTGACATTGGTGAAGGCATTGCCGAAGCAGAAATCGTCGCCTGGCACGTAGAAGTGGGTGACCGGGTCGAAGAGGACGGTAGACTTGCCGACATGATGACCGACAAGGCGACGGTCGAGATGGAAAGCCCAGTTGCCGGAATCATCGTCGAAGTGGCTGGCGAGGCGGGCGATGTTGTTGCCATCGGCGCTCCCTTGGTGGTGATCGAGGTTGAGGGCGAGGTTGAACAAGCGCCATCAGAGAGGGTGGCAAAGCCAGCAGAGCCAGAACCTGCCAAGGAAGTAGCCCCGCCACCCGCACCAGAGCCAACACCGCCACCTCCTCCTCCTACTCCTCCGCCTCCAGCACCAATGCCGGCTCAGACTGAGCCTGTCGAAGCCCGCGCGCAGCCCAAGCCGCCAACACTGACGCATTCCCACGCCAAGGTTCAAGCCAGCCCCGCCGTTCGCGCCCGGGCTATCGAGCTGGGCATTGACCTCAGCGATGTCCGCCCGGCCGAAGATGGCCGCGTTCGGCATGCCGATCTTGATGTCTTCCTCAATTACAGCGGTTCAGGCGGCTACCGCGCGCCGGGACTCAAGGGCGAGGACCAACAGGTCCGCGTCATCGGCCTGCGCCGCCGCATTGCCGAGAACATGGCAGCCTCAAAGCGCCACATTCCGCACTTCTCCTATGTCGAGGAATGCGACGTTACCGCGCTCGAAGCTATACGGGCGCAGCTAAATGAGCATCGCGGGGCCAAGCCAAAGCTCACCATGCTACCCCTGCTGATCACCGCGATCTGCAAGGCGCTTCCAGAGTTCCCGATGATCAACGCGCGTTATGATGACGAGGCTGGCTTGGTCACCCGCTATGCTGCGGTGCACCTCGGTCTGGCAGCGCAAACGCCAGCTGGACTGATGGTTCCGGTCATCCGCAACGCGGAAGGCCGCAATATCTGGCAACTGGCGTCCGAGATAATCCGGCTGGCAGAATCTGCTCGCGATGGGACGGCGAAGTCTGAAGAGCTGTCGGGTTC
>CANGBE010000142.1 GCA_947451875.1 Sphingomonadaceae bacterium
CCCTTGCCCTTGGCAGCGAGGGTGTGGAGCTTTTGGAGCTCATCAGTCTTCCAGGGCTGCCGGTGGCGTTCGAACTTCTCGGACATCAGTTCTTTTCCTCAAACGGTCCGGATTCCATTGCCACCAATGAACGTGCAAAATTTTCGAACCATTGTGATCCGGATATTGGAAAAAGCGCGGCATAAACCGCTGCAAACCAAATAAACATCAGTGGATAGGGCCAACGCAGCTTACCGCGCCTTCGATCAATGATAATTGCAACTGCAATAACCGTAAGCACCAACAGGTACGTGGGGTGAAGTGCGCCAGCTAACCCGCCAAAGACGGGGATGCGAAACGCAAAGATCCGACCCGCAGCAGGCAGCATTCCGACCAACAGTGTGCCAGAGACTAAGCGCGAATGGACGTGCCGGTCCCGCCTTTGCAAAAGGGCCACCGCATAGAGAAAAACGAAAAGCGGCATTGTGGCAAGGTCAGAAAAACCCAACAGGCATGCCATGGCGAATGGCATTCCAGAGGCTCCTGATAGCATGATCAACACCAGCTTCAGGCTCGTCACGATCAAAACCGCGAATAAAGCTAGGGATGACCAGCCCAGCAGCCGATGCGCGCGAAATAGACGGCTTCGGATAAGCAAAGCCTGCACGATAACCAGCCCAATCCAGCCTGTTGCCGCGATGCCATGAACGAGATGCCAGGCATCCAGCTCTGCAGGATTGGCAAAGGATGGAAAGAAGCCCACCAGCGTCAACAGCAACGCAAGAACAGCTAATGGCAAGCCGCCGCCAAACGGATCATCGGCACGATTGGCAAACGAAAAACTCGCCATGTTTACTCCTTAGCTCAGATTTTGGCCGATTATATTTCTGCGGGTTCTTTCTTGAGAGCGGCTTTCTTGGTGGCTGGCTTCTTCGCTGCAACTTTTTTAACTGCCGCCTTTTTGGGAGCAGCTTTCTTGGCCGGAGCCTTCTTCTTGCCCTTACCCTTCGCTGGCCCCTTGGCGGCGCGTTCGGTGATCAGGACGACGGCCTCTTCCTCGGTCAGGTCCTCGGGCTTTTTGTCGCGCGGCAGGGTGGCGTTGGTGGTGCCGTCGGTAACGTAAGGGCCATAGCGCCCCGCCATCAACTTTATCTCCCCGCCGCTCTCAGGATGGGCACCGAACACTTTCAGCGGCTCAGCCGCAGCACGGGCGCCCCGGCCCCCGCCAGCAGCCGCTTCGGCGAGCCTGGTGACGGCCATGTTCATCCCGGTTTCAAAGATTTCCGCCGTCCCGCGCAGCTTGGCGTACTTGCCGTTGTGCGCCAGATAAGGCCCATAGCGGCCCAGACTGGCGGTGATCATCTCGCCCGTTTCCGGATGAGGACCAATCTGGCGCGGCAGCGACAGCAGCTTCACCGCCCAATCGAGATCGAGTTCGCCAATGTCCTTTGGGATAGACGAGCGTTTGGCCTCTTTGCCGGAACCAAGCTCGATATAGGGCCCAAACCGCCCCGCCTTGCGCATGATCGGCTCGCCCGTCTCCGGATGCTTGCCCACCTCACCATCGCCTGCGCCATCGGCGGAACCGCCCGGCTGGGCAAATTTGCGGGTGAACTTGCATTCAGGATAGTTCGAGCAGGCAACGAAGGCCCCATAACGACCGCCGCGCAAACTAAGCCGTCCAATGCCACACTGCGGGCACTGACGAGGATCGTGGCCATCTTCCTTTTGCGGGAACAGAAAGTCGGACAAGAACTCGTCTAACGCCTCGGTAACTTCCGAAGGCTTGCGCTCCATCACCTCGTCTGACTTGGGTTTGAAGTCCTTCCAGAACTTGGCCAGCAACGCTTTCCACGCCCCGCGCCCACCCGAAACTTCGTCGAGTTCATCCTCCATCCCGGCGGTGAAATCATAGGCAACATAGACCGGGAAAAACCGTTCGAGAAATGCAGTGAGGAGTCGGCCTGATTCTTCTGCAAAGAAACGGTTTTTCTCGGTTCTTACGTAGTTACGATCCTTCAGCACCTGCAGGGTCGATGCATAGGTTGAAGGCCGCCCGATACCGAGCTCTTCGAGCCGTTTGACGAGGCTGGCTTCCGAATAGCGCGGCGGCGGCTGGGTGAAGTGCTGGCTGGCCTCGACAGCCTTCTTTACCGGCATATCGCCCTTGTTCATCGGCGGCAGCAAACCGCTCTCGTCATCCCCATCGCCATTTGGGCCATCGGCCTTTTGGTCGCGGCTTTCCTCATAGACGGCGAGGAAGCCGGGGAACTTCACCACCTGCCCAGTGGCACGAAGCTCATGCCGTCCAGTGCCGTCAAGCATGGTCACCGTGGTGCGCTCGATCGAAGCCGATGCCATCTGGCTGGCTATCGCGCGCTTCCACACGAGATCATAAAGACGCGCTTCGTCGCCCGTGCCATAGGTATTGCGGGCAAAGTCGGTCGGTCGGATCGCCTCGTGCGCTTCCTGGGCGTTCTTGGCTTTGGTTTCGTAAATGCGCGGCTTTTCGGGCAGGAAGTGGCCAGAGTAACGGTCATTGATCGCCAACCGCGCTTCTTGGATCGCGCTGGGGTCCATCTGGACGCCATCGGTACGCATGTAGGTGATCGCGCCTGCCTCATAGAGGTTCTGCGCCACCCGCATGGTGTGGCTGGCGGAAAAGCCAAGCTTGCGCGCGGCTTCCTGCTGCAGGGTGGAGGTGGTGAACGGCGGATAAGGATTGCGGCGTGTTGGCTTGGTTTCCACCTCCTCGATGCGAAAGGCGCCAGCTTCGACGGCAGATTTTGCCCTTTCGGCAATGCCCGAATCGCCAAGACTCAGACGCTCAAGCTTCTCGCCATCAAAGCGCACCAACCTTGCGGTAAATTCAGTGCCGCCCTGCTCCAACTTCGCCACAACCGACCAGTATTCCTGCGGGCGGAACAGCTCGATCTCGTGCTCGCGCTGGCAGATCAGGCGCAGCGCCACCGACTGCACACGGCCGGCAGACTTGGCCCCCGGCAGCTTGCGCCAAAGGACAGGTGAAAGCGTGAAGCCGAACAGGTAATCGAGAGCACGCCGGGCAAGGTAGGCGTCGATCAGATCCTGATCGAGCTCACGCGGATGCTTCATCGCCTCGGTAACGGTAGCCTTGGTAATGGCGTTGAAGGTAACCCGCTGCACGTCCTTGGGCAGTGCTTTACGCTTCGCCAGCAGCTCACGCACGTGCCACGAGATCGCCTCACCCTCACGGTCAGGGTCAGTCGCGAGGATCAGGCGGTCAGCGGTCTTGGCAGCATCGGTGATCGCCTTCACCTGACGGGCCTTGTCGCCATAGAGCTCCCAGTCCATCGCGAAGTCTTCGTCCGGGCGCACAGATCCATCCTTCGGCGGCAGATCGCGGACGTGGCCGTAAGAGGCGAGGACCTTGTAGTCCTTGCCCAGATACTTCTCGATGGTCTTTGCCTTGGCGGGTGATTCAACGATGACTAATTGCATGATGTGACCAGTGGCCCCTTACGTGTGCGTATACGTGTGTACGTGCGATGGTGGGGACGGGTTGAGGCGTGCGTCAAGAGGTTAGGCTGACTCGCCCCGCAGCATGGCGGATCAGTTTCCCAGCGAGTTCCAATTCCAGCAGCGCCAGTTGCACTGCGTCTGGAGCCTCCCCCGACTGGTGGATCAGTTCATCGACCGCGATGGGCGCAGTGGTCAGCAGCAAGCCGATGTCAGCGGGATCTCTCGATAGCTCTTCATAGGCCGCATCAAACCCAGCCCCCATTTCGCGGAAGGTACTGCGCGGGGTGCCGACGAAGCTTTCGAGCAATTCGATCACGTCTTCCGGCCGCTGAACCAGCACGGCGCCATCGCGGATGAGCTGGTTGCAGCCGTGCGAGCGGGAATCGAGCGGGGAGCCGGGAATGGCCATCACCTCGCGACCTGCCTCACCCGCCAGCCTTGCGGTTATCAGCGAGCCCGACTTTGGTGCAGCCTCGACGACCAGAGTGCCTGCAGCGATCCCTGCAATGATCCGGTTACGCGCTGGAAAGTGGCGCGCCAGGGGTTCAGTTCCGGGAGGTTGCTCGGCCAGCAGCAAGCCTTGCTACGCCACTTGCTCCTGCAAGTCAGCGTGTTCCGGCGGATAGGCAATGTCGATCCCGCTGGCGATTACACCCACCGTTCCGGCACCGCTCGCGCCGGCGGAGAGCGCACCGCGATGAGCCGCGCCATCGATACCGCGTGCCAGGCCGGAAACCACGCAATAGCCAGTTTCTGCCAAGGCAGCCGAAAAATTCCGCGCCAGCTTTACCGCAGCCGCCGAAGCATTGCGCGCGCCCACCACGGCCACCGCAGGTCGCGAGGCGATTGCCGCCTCCCCTCTCGCCATCAGAATCGGCGGTGCGCCATCGTACTGGGCCAGCAGCGGCGGATAGTCTGCCGAATCGTGAAACAGGTATCGCGCGCCTGCCCGTTTCACCCCGGCAATTTCAGCCTCGATCCGATCGGCCGGTGCCGCGCGATAGGTCGCTCCGCCCCGCCCCGCAATGTCAGGCAAAGCCTCTAGCGCCGCCACAGCGCTGCCATAACGCCGCAACAACTGCATGTAGCTGACCGGCCCGACATTGGGCGAACGGCGCAGGCGAATGCGGGCGAATGCCTCTTCCTGCGAG
>CANGBE010000143.1 GCA_947451875.1 Sphingomonadaceae bacterium
AAGGTTCTCTGTCCGCCCCGCCAGCCCGAGTGAGAGCGCCAGTTCAGCAAACCGCTTACGTACCGCGCTGTCTGCGAGGGCAGCAAAACGTTTGGGCAGGCCGAGTACCAGTCCGCCGTCGGCATCGCGGCGGAGCGGCAGCGTCGTGAGCGCGCGGGCGTTGTTGCCCGAGAGCCGCCGCGCCAACCGATAGGCGTGACCCCAGCTGGTGGTGCGGGCGATTTCTTCCGGGCTCGCCAGTTGCTGGACCAGCGCAGGCGGGTTCAGCGGATCGCCGCCCAGGCCCACGTGAAGCGCCATTGCCATCTGCGCCCGGCCTGCGGCATCCACCCCGATCCAGTTGCCATGCAGCGCCAGTTCTTCGCCCTCGATCACCCGGAAATCGGGGTTGGAGGCCCAGGCGGTTTCGGCCAAAAGCCATGCAGCGTGGCGCAGGCGACTGGCCCCGGCAGGCTCGCCCCGGAAGGCGGGTGCGCTCCATTCGAGCAGCGCTTCGGTCGCCTGCGGTATCTGCTGGGTGCCAACAGCATGGCGCACGCCTTCGATCAGCGGATCAAGTTTGCGCGTGCCGGTATCGAGCGATTGATAGAGCAGCCCTTCGCGCAGGCCCTGGCTCGATACGATGATCCGGTCTGGCGCCAGCTCTGCCGCGAGGCCGGCGAGCAAGGCCGAGGCATCGTCAAGCTGGAGCACGCGGTTGGCCTTCACGCCGCGTATCTTCAGCAGTTCGGCAGAGCCCATCGCGCGGACCGCTGCTTTCAGATCACGGGCCTGTTCTGCCGGAAAGGAATAGTTGCCGAGCACCGGCAGCGGCCAGTCATGCAGGTGCATATGCACCCGCGCCAAGGCCCGCCACGATCCGCCAACGATATAGAGCGGCTTGCCCGCCGCCTCGCTTGCCCAGTCGAGCCGCCCCAGCAGGGTGCGCAGTCGCTTGCGCAGTTTGCCCGGACCGCGCGCGCGGATCTCGGCCACGCGCATCGCGCCCAGTGGCAGCGAGGTGCGCTGCAGAACTTCGCCACCACAAATGCGAACCAGTTCAAGACTGCCCCCGCCCATGTCAGCCACGACGCCATCGGCATCGGGTGCGCCGCTGATTACGCCATAGCCGGATGCGAGAGCTTCATCATCGCCGCTCAGCAGCTCGGCTGGCAGCCCCAGCGCCCGCACGCGGGTTAGAAAGGCCTTGCCGTCAGCCGCTTCGCGCACGGCAGCTGTTGCCACCGCTCGTATGGGGATCGGTGCCTGGAGTTCGGCGATCGCAGCAAACCGGGCAAGACCGGTCAGGGCAAAGTCAATCGCTTCGGGATCAAGACTACCGTTCGTCACCACACCGCGGCCAAGCCCGGCCATCAGCTTTTCGTTGAACAGCTCCGCCGGCGCTCGTGGCGGCCCGCCAAATACGACCAGCCGGATTGAGTTTGAGCCGATATCAATAATGGCCTGACGGTGGGTTATGGTCATTCTTGCCTATTAGGATGGGCTGGGCAGATTCCCAAGCCCCGCTGCATTTCGGCGCACAGGTGTTTCACTATGAATGCTGATCGGGATCAGGCAGTGAAAGCTTGGACCGCATCAGCAGCCACGCGCATCTCTGCTAGCCGTCTTTCGATGCCATCCCACACCCGCTGCAGCGCCTTGTCAGGACGCGAGCCCTTGGCAAAGCTGCCGATGGGCGCCTGATTGACTGCTGCCATCTCGATCTGGTTGGCCAGTGGCACGATTGGCCAACCAGCGGCAATGCCCGATTTGACGCCGCGATGGTGTTCTCGGGTTGCGCTGTACATCGAGAGGATTGGCAAGATCGGCGGCTGGCGCACGCGGTGCTTGGCCAATTCCTCCCGCACCGAATCAAGCGTCCGCATGGCCAGCGGAGAGGCGGGCAGGGGCACGATGAGCACATCGGCCGCATTGAGGATCTGCTCGCTCACTTCGTTTATGGTCGGCGGGCAATCGAGCACGATCCGGTCATAATCGCGCCGCAGCGTGTCCGTCAGTTGCGCGAGGCGGCGCTTGTGGCCGATCCGGGCGAAGGTGATACTAGCGAAGCGCATCGAATCGTCAGATTGGAAAAGCGACAGGCGATCATAGCTGGTTGTCTCGATCAGTTCATGCGGGCGGCCATCGCGTTGGAACACAGAGGCTGCGCGTGGAGACTGGCGCGCCTCGCAGCCAAGCAAAAACCCGGCGCCACCTTGCGGATCGAGATCCCAGATCAAGGTCCTGTGCTTTGAAAGCACGGCCGAGCGCCAGGCAATATCAACCGCCATGGTTGTTTTGCCCACCCCGCCTTTGGCACTGTACACGCCAATGACCGCCATATTATCTTTGCGCCCCGGTCTGTTATTGCCGATGTGATACAACACTGCGGCATGACAAGACAAATAGCCAGTTGGGATTGCTCTATTACGACACAGCTTTGTGGCAATGCGTCAAAATGCTGACCTGATCCTAGAATTGAAGATCGTGCTGCGAGGCAGAAGCGGGCGTGCGTCTATTTTCGTGGTTGAGGTGCAACCTCGGCGTCAAGCAGTGACAGGCACGGGGTCAGGATGGCCCGGCGGGCTGCGACTGGATCCTTGGCCTTCGCCATTTCATCGCGCACTTGGGCGTAACGCGTCCGTGTAAGTGCGGTCACAGCATCGCGGCTTGCGCCAGTCTCGTCCATCAGGCGCGCTGTAGTGACAACGAAATATTCGCGCGCCCGGGCGTCAAGCTTTGGTAGTCCAGTCGAAGCCGGGGCATTGCGGACCTGCTCTCCCGAGACAAGCGCGAAGACTGCCGAGCAGCGCAGGGCGGCTTCTTGTTGCAGGTTCAGCTTTGGCAAAGGAGCAGGACTGGCCGCTTGCGCCGATCCGGCCAAGGCCAGTGAAGCAAGAAGTGCTGGGCCGCGCACTAGCTTCAGCCTGCCGCGCGCGATAGCAAGAATACGGCGTGTTCAGCGCGGAAGTTCGCCGCCGCCGCGCTGCATTGCTTGTCGCCCGAAAGGAACCATGATTGCTCCACCGTGATCCCGCGCTTCGCCAGATGGGCGCGGAAATCGGCCACGGTCAGATGGTGGATGTTGGGCGTTTCATACCAAGCCACCGGCAGCAGCCGCGTCACTGGCATCCGCCCGTTCCACAGCAGCGAGAGCCGCACCCCCCAGTGGGCGAAGTTGGGAAACGAGACGAAAGCCTTGCGCCCAATCCGCAGCAGGTGATCGAGCACCAGATCGGGCCGATGGGTGGTCTGCAGGGTCTGGCTGAGGATCGCGTAATCGAAGGCGCCATCGGGATAGATCGCCAGATCGCGGTCGGCATCGCCCTGGATCACCGACAGGCCAAGGCCAACGCAGTGCGCGACATTGGCAGCATCGATCTCCATCCCCCGCGCATCACAGCCGCGCTCGTCACGCAGCGCGGCAAGCAAGGTGCCGTCGCCGCAACCGACATCGAGCACGTGGGAACCGGGGGCGACATGGTCGGCGATGATCGCGAGGTCGGGGCGCAACAGGGTCATTTCGAGAGGAACCCCGCAATAACCCGATCAAGCTCAGGCACATCGAGCAGGAAGCTGTCGTGGCCATAGGGCGCGGAGAGTTCAACAAAGCTCACCGGCGCGCCTGCAGCGTTGAGCGCGTGCGCGAGCTTGCGCGATTCGACCGTGGGATAAAGCCAGTCTGTGTCAAAACTGACAAGGCAGAACCGGGCCTTGCTCGCCTTGAAAGCATCGGCGAGCTGCCCGCCGCATTCATCGGCCAGATCGAAATAGGACATGGCGCGGGTGATATAGAGATAGGAATTGGCATCGAACCGCTCGGTAAAGGCTGATCCCTGGTAGCGCAGATAGCTTTCCACCTGAAAATCGGCGTCAAAGCCAAAGCTTTTGGACTCGCGGTCCTGAAGCCGGCGGCCAAATTTTTCCGAAAGCGTCGCTTCGGACAGGTAAGTGATGTGAGCGGCCATCCGCGCCACGGCAAGGCCTGCGTCGGGGGCTTTGCCGGTGCCGTAGTATGCGCCTTCCTGCCAGTTGGGATCAGCCATGATGGCCTGCCGCCCAACCTCCTGAAAGGCGATGTTCTGCGCCGGCATCTCGCCTGTCGCGGCAATCGCCAGCACACGCTCCACGCGGGTTGGCCAGTGCGCGGCGAGGCTGAGCGCCTGCATGCCGCCCATCGATCCGCCAACCACGGAGTGCAAGTTTTCGACGCCCAAGGCATCTAGCAGCGCAATATGGGCGCGCACCATGTCGCGGATGGTGATGACGGGGAAGCGCATGGCATAGGGCTGGCCATCCGGCGCAGGGCTCGATGGGCCGGAGGTCCCCATGCAAGATCCCAGCACATTGGGGCACACGACATAGAAGCGGTCAGTATCGATCGGTAGGCCGGGGCCAACGGTGCGGTCCCACCAGCCGGGTTTACCGGTGATCGGATGCGGGCTGGCGACGTGCTGGTCGCCGGTGGTCGCGTGGCAAATCAGCACCGCATTGCTGCGATCATCGTTCAACGTGCCATAGGTTTCATAGGCAATCCGCGCACCGACAAGCGCCTGCCCGCAATCGAGCGGCAGCGGCTTTTCCAGTTCCAGCACGGTGCTGGCAGTGATGGTGGCGGACCTTACCA
>CANGBE010000144.1 GCA_947451875.1 Sphingomonadaceae bacterium
AGCGGCGCTATACGCAAGCCTTCAAAGCGGGCATTTTTGATCGCAAGCTGGCGCAGACCCCAATAGACTTTGCCGCTGGAGGCAGGAAGGCGCGGGAAATCGGTGCCCGTTCGACGGTGCTGCTCCAAAACAACGGCGCACTGCCCCTGGCACACGACCTTGGGTCACTGGTGCTGATCGGCAAAACGAGCCAGGTCTATGCACAGCAGGCCGTGGCTGGAGGCGCGGTGGTTGGCGAGCCGATGGGTGGCGGTGGCGGCAGCTCAGACGTCGTGCCAAATTACACGGTAAGCCCGATCGAAGGTCTGCGAAACGCGCTTGCCGGGTTTGGCAATGCCCGGGCGTCAGTCAGGTTGATTCTGATCGATGATGACAACGCCAGCGCCACCATCGATGGCCAGAAGGTCAGCTTTGCCGATGCGCTCGCCGCTGCGGCCGGAGCTGATGCGATCGTGATGATGGCGGGAACAATCTCGGAAGAAGGCGCAGACCGTGCGACCTTTACCGACACCAAGGGCCAGCATCTCGCTGCCCCGGCAGCCTTTGGTGACAGCATTGATTGGTATGCCGGTCGATCAAACATCATTTCAACAATGGGGGCGACAAACACATCGAAGGACAGCCACACGAGCGCGATGGTTGAAGCTGTGCTTGCTGCCCGTTCCACCAGCGGGAAGGCGATGGCCGCCAAATCCGTGTTGGTGCTCAAGGACAATGCCGGCGTCGGCCTGCCGGCGTCGCTGGTTGGCCCGCGCGGTCCTGCGATCCTCGAGGCATGGTTCCCCGGTCAGGAAGATGGCAATATCGTTGCCGATGTGCTGTTTGGCAAAACCAACCCATCGGGCAAGCTGCCAGTCACCTTCCCGCTTTCTGGAAAGGGCTTTCTTGACCGGATCACGCAATCGCAGTTCCCAGGCGTGGTGTCTGCCGATGGCAAGCAGCAGACCGTCACATATGACGAAAAACTCGCGATCGGCTATCGCTGGTATGATGCAAATCTCGGCGGCAGTTGTGCAGTCAAAGGGGGCAGGAATGCCTGCGTAGCCTTTCCGTTTGGCCACGGCTTGTCTTACACCAGTTTCAGCGCGACCGCTCCGCATCTCGCCTTCGATTCCGCCAGCAAGAGCTGGCGCGCTTCCGCAAAGGTAACCAACACCGGCAAGCGGCCGGGAGCAGAAGTAATCCAGATTTACCTGTCTCTGCCGAAAAGTGCGAACAGCATTGGCGCGAAGCAGCCTCCGAAACGGCTCGTCGGATTCCAGCGGATCGAACTGGCACCCGGTGCGGATGCCGAGGTTACCATCCAAATTGATCCGGCAGCGAGTAATCACCCGCTCAGCGTTTGGAGCGAACAGGAAGGCAAGTGGACGATCCCGGCGGGCACGTTCACCGTCTGGCTTGGTCGTTCCTCGTCACCACGCGATCTGGTGATCGCAGGAACCATAAAGCGCTGACAGCTCAGGCTTCCAGATCGCGAGCGATCAATTCATGCAAAGGAATGTCCGGCTGCCAGGCTGATTTGACTAGCCCCTTTTCTCCAAAAATGGCTTTGACGATTCCGCCCACACCATCTGAGGCCCATTTCGCTTTTAGGGCATCGGTGATGGGATCGTCGACCGGACCCCACACGGATTCATTGTCGCCACGTGCGTGCTTCAGCCAAGCGGTGATTCCGGCAAGGATTGCCGTACAGTTTTTTCCATTGATTTGGTTGGCTGCGAGCGTTTCGAGCCAGCGTTGCGGGATTTTCTGGCTGCCATCCATGGCGATCTGGATCAGGCGGTGCTGGAGCGCGGGGTTGGCGAAGCGCTTCAACAGATCATCGGCATAGGCGGACAGGTCTTGCCCGGGCGCGGCGGCGATGGTGGGGGCGGCTTCCTCGCGCATCAGGCGTTCAGCCAGCGGTCGGATTGCCGGGTCGGCCACGGCCTCGTGAACATAGGTGTGGCCATGGGCGAGGCCAACATAGGCGAGCATCGAGTGGGCGCCGTTGAGCATCCGCAGCTTGGCCGTTTCATAGGGCCGCACATCTTCGACAAGCTCCGCGCCGACATTGTCCCATGACGGGCGTCCGTTGGCGAACTTGTCTTCGATTACCCATTGGCTGAACGGCTCGGTCATCACCGCGGCTTCATCGCGCAGGCCATCGAGCGTTTCAGCCACAGCGTCGCGGTCTTCGGCCGTGGTGGCAGGTACGATACGGTCCACCATGGATGATGGGCAGGTGCATTCCGCCTCGAACCAAGCCAGCAGTTCGGAATCGTGGCGGGTAAGGTATTGCTGCATCAGCCGGGCCAACTGCTTGCCGTTATCGGCAAGGTTATCGCAGCTGAGCAGCGTCAGCCCGGCCAGCCCTGCGTCATGCCGACGGCGCAGGCCAAGCGCGAGGTAGTGATAAACGCTCTCGTCACCCGCCAGCTCCAGATCAAGGCTGCCGTCCTTGGCGCGGCAATAGCCCTTTTCGGTGATGGTGAAGCTGGCGATGCGGGTTTGGGGCGCGGCAAGCGCGGCCACCACCTCGTCTGGCTCATAGGGCGCGACCAGCACTTGTTTGACCGCGCCAATGATCCGCGTCCTGGCGCCTTCGCCCGATCGCTCGGTGACGGTGTAGAGCCCCTCCTGCGGGTTCATCTGGTGCGCAACCTCGCCCGAACGCAGCGAGACGCCAATGATGCCCCAGTCGCGGTCTCCCGCCGACATGGCCAGATCAGTATACCACGCCTGATGCGCGCGGTGGAAAGCACCGATGCCGAAGTGGACGATACCGCAGGCTTGGGCATCGCGGTCATAGCCGTAACGCTCAGCCTCGGCGGGCGCGAAGGTGGTCAGCGTGAACGGATTCAGGCGCAGATCGCTCATAGCTTGTAGGCCTGCTTGACCAGATTATAGGTCAGATCCTGCGCCAGTTCCGCCGCTTCCCAGTCCTCGATCCGGTGTTCCATCACCAGTTCAGCCAGGAAGCCGCAGTCGATCCGCCGCGCCACATCATGCCGCGCCGGGATCGAGAGGAAGGCCCGCGTATCATCATTGAAGCCAACCGTGTTGCAGAAGCCAGCCGTCTCGGTCGTCGCATGGCGGAAGCGGCGCATGCCTTCGGGGCTATCGTGGAACCACCACGCCGGGCCGAGCTTGAGGCAAGGGTAATGCCCGGCCAGCGGCGCCAGTTCGCGGGCATAGGTGCTTTCATCCAGCGTGAAGAGGATCACCGACAGGCGTGTATCATTACCGAAGCGGTCGAGCAGCGGCTTTAGCGCGCGGACATATTCGGTGCGGGTCGGGATATCGGCGCCCTTGTCGCGCCCGAACGTTTCGAACACGCGGGCATTGTGGTTGCGCAAAGCACCGGGGTGGATCTGCATGACGAGACCGTCATCGATCGACATCGCCGCCATCTCGGTCAGCATCTGGGCGCGGAACAGTTCGGCGTCTTCTGCTGTAAAGGTACCCGCTGATACCTTGCGGAACAGTGCCTCCGCCTCGCCCGCGCCAAGATCAGCAGTGAGTGCGGTCGGGTGGCCGTGATCAGTGCTGGTCGCGCCCATAGTCGCGAAGAAAGCGCGGCGCTGGCGGTGGGCGGCGAGGTAGCCGGTCCATGACAGGCAGTCCTCCCCAGTCAGATCTGAGAAGGTCTTGAGGTTTTCCCGGAAGCCCCCATTGGCATCGGTAAACTCTGGATCGACCACCGGGTCTGGGCGATAGGCAGTAATAACTTTGCCCTGCCAGCCTGATGTGCGGATCGCCGCGTGATGCTCAAGGCTGTCAAGCGGGCTTTCGGTGGTGGCAATCATCTCGATATTGAACCGCTCGAACAGCGCGCGCGGGCGGAATGCCTCGCTTGCCAGAGCCTCGGTGATCGTATCGAAGTAGAGGTCGCTGGTCCCGCCATCCAGCCGAACGCCCATGCCAAACACTTCAGCGAAAACCCAGTCCAGCCACATCCGCGAAGGCGTGCCGCGGAACACATGATAACGCTCGGCAAACAGCCGCCAGGCCGCACGCGGATCCACCAGCGCACCGCCAACACCCAACGCCTCCATCGGCACGCCCTGCGAATAGAGCATCCGGAACACATAGTGGTCCGGCACCAGCAACAACTCGGTAGCATTACCAAAGTTGGCGTTGCCAGCAAACCATTGTGGATCCGTATGGCCATGCGGGCTGACAATCGGCAGACCAGAAACCGTACCATATAAAGCCCGCGCAACCGATCGCGTGGCAGGATCAGCAGGAAACAAACGATCAGGGTGAAGGGTCAGCGGGCGGGTCATGCAGCAGACTGCGCATAGCGTTGGCGTCGCGCCTTTGCGGCTAGACGTGCCTCCTCGATCGCGCGCTCTTCGGTGGCAAACAGCAGGCTGTCGATCACCTGACTGAGGTGCGCGCGCATCGCCGCACAGGCAGCAACCGGATCGCGGTTACGCAAGGCGTCGAGCACGGCGGTATGCTCGTCGACCACCGGTTTGATATTCGCCGTGCGCGCCTTTTCGTGCAGCAGAGCCGCTTCTGGCGAGGTTGAGCGCAATTCC
>CANGBE010000145.1 GCA_947451875.1 Sphingomonadaceae bacterium
ATCGGTGCGATCCGTGTCAACCGGGATAGCACAGAGCATGACACTTTCCAGGCGCTGGTGATCCCCAAAGGTCGTATCGGAACCAGGATTACAGAACTCACCGGCATAACTAAGGAGATGGTGGCGGCCGAGGGTGAAATTCTAGATCACGTCTTAGCTGAGTTTAGAGAGTTCATCGGCGATTTGCCAATGGTTGCCTTTAACGCCCCTTTTGACGCAGGATTTTTGCGGGCAGCCTGTGTCTCGACATCTACATGCCAGTTCACCAACGAAATCTATTGTGCCTTGGACATGGCAAGGCGGGCATGGCCAGGTCGCGACAACTATCGGCTCGCAGGACTGGCAAAGGACGGCAATTTGTCGGACGCTGACACACACCGCGCTCTTGGTGATTGTCAGAGGGCGATGATCGTTTATTGCGCCGCGGCGAGCATACTCGGAACTCACCGCTAATGGTCGTCTTGCCCACACCTGGCCCGCCAGTGATCACCGTCATTTTGGAGCGCAGGGCAAGAGTGATGGCCTCCTGCTGACTTGGGGCGAGCGTCAGTCCTGTGCGCTTTTCAATCCACGGCAGCGCCTTGTCTGGGTCAATCGCGGGCCACGGCAACCTCCCTGTCAGTAGGGTTTTAAGCCGCTCAGCGATCTTCTTCTCGGCGTGATATAGGCCGCCGAGGAAGATGCATTCTCTGCCGCCCACCGTGTCGGAAATGACTGTGCCACCAACCAACTCCAATTCCAGCGCGGTTGTAATCAAAGAGCGATCGACTTCCAGCAGCTTTTCAGCGAGATCCTTCAATTCGGCGACGGGCAAACCGCAATGCCCTTGGCCCATGGCTTCCGTCAGCGCATAGGAAATCCCAGCGCAGATCCGCACCATGGCCGTTTTTTCAATGCCCAGCTTTTCAGCGATGGTGTCAGCAGTCCGAAAGCCGATGCCACGGATATGGCCCGCACAAGACGATCTACAACCGGTTCATTCGCTGGAGCCGCCTTGGCGTGTTCAACCGGATATTCGCCGAACTGGCGGGTGAGGCCGGAGAGCCCGAGCGGATCATGATCGATGCGACCCACCTCAAGGCGCACCGCACAGCGGCCAGCCTGTTAAAAGGGGGGCTCTTTCCAGATGTATCGGGCGCACCAAAGGCGGTTTGAACTCGAAGTTGCATGCTGTTTGCGATGGCGAGGGGCGCCCCATCGTGATGATGCTGACAGAGGGCCAGATGAGCGACCATAAGGGCGCATTCCTGCTGTTCCCGACGCTCCCGCGCGCCAAGGAACTGCTGGCAGACAAAGGCTATGACAGCGACTGGTTCCGCGCCGCGCTGGTCGCGCAAGGCACCACCCCATGCATTCCCCCGCGCAACAACCGCAAGGTCCAGTACCACTACGATAAACACCTCTACCGTCAGCGCCACAAGATTGAAAACGTCTTCGCGAGCAAGCTTGGTGTCGATCGCTTCGTAGGACCACGATCCGAAGTCACTCGGCGTCTCAACGCGCCTCAGTATATCGGCTCGGCCAGCCCAATACCCACCTTTTAGGGCTCCTTGCACGATTACATCGACACCAGAACGCATGCGCGTGTCTTTGTTCGGGAAGATTTGAATGGATTGGTTCCGGCGACCATCAACAACGATGGCCGCCAGAACAGCCTTCCAACTACTTTCGCTTTGCGAGATCGCGCACCTGCTCGACTAGCTTGTCGAGTTCAGCCTTGGCAGAGAGGGCGAGTTCGACAGCCTTGCCAATCGGAGCAAGTGCCTTGGTCAGATCATTCTGCTCAAAGCCCAAGGCTAATGCTTCGGCGGGAATGTCGATCGGGATAAACAGGCGCAGTTCATCCTCAACTCGAACAAATCCAACCTTCCACAGCGCCGCCAAGGCCTTATCGTTGCCAATGACCTGCTGTGCAAAGTCGATCAGGCCTCTGCGGAACATGAGCTCAAGGCACATTTGGGTTGGGCCAGCTTTGACTGCAGCCGCAATCCAGCTGTGATCGTCTTCTTCTTCGGTGCAGAGCTCGGTCAGTTCGAGCCATGCATCGCCGGTCCCCACGCCCCTTTGCATTTTCCAGTCAACGCATGTGACCTGGGCACTCCAGCCCGCCTCGACAATCTGCCAGGGTGCAGTTGCGACCTTGCTGATGGCTTGGACAGCCTCACGCATCATCCGTTCACTCAACGGGCCGCTGGCGAAATAAAAATCCCGTTCAATGTCGGCGATGCCGCGCACTATCCGCGCAGCTAAAACGGGGTCCTGCTGTTGAGATGCGGTTGTTCTTTGATCGTGGTCCATATTGCACTCCTTCACGTGTCAGGAGGACCGCTAAGGGACCTCCTCGACCAAAAGGCCGATGTGCAGATGGAGCGCGAGATTCAGCGCGGGCTGAATTGCCCTGTATGCTGAACACAAACGATTCCTCGGTCAGGATTCACCCCGACATTCCCCTAACGATACTCGGTTCGAAACTGCCCTGAATTGGGGTGGAATTGGCCAGAAAACCGGTGGCCGATTACCAAAATCCCTAAGTCAACGCTGATTGAGTTATAGCGGATCGAGCGCAAAAAGTCAAAATTGGCAGAAAAGCGCGACACTGATTAATGGATGTAAATCAGCTATTTGGGTGTTAATCTCGCCCTGTGTGCCGCGATTCGCGCACCATTTTGTGCACATTCGCAGGGCATCAAGCCTTCGTCGGCAGGAGTGCGCAATAGTCGGCCCATGCCGTCATCAATTCGCGACGCTTTTCGAGCGCCCGGCCACGGCGGTATGCCCTCTCGACCGATGAACCCAAGGTATGCGCCAAGGCCATTTCAACCTCTTCACGTCCAAACTGAGTCTTCTCGCCAGCCCAATCTCGGAAGGTAGAACGGAAACCGTGAACGGTGATGCCCTTGCGCCCCATTCGCTTGAGCAGCTGTGACAGTGCCATATCCGAGAAACTGCCCCCGCGCGGAGCGGCAAAGACAAAGTCCTCCGGATCAAGGCCGTCTTCCTTTACGGCATTAAGGACGGCCATTGCAGCATCGCTAAGCGGCACCTCGTGTGTTGACCCTGCTTTCATGCGGCTTGCAGGAACAGTCCACAGCTTCTCATCAAGGTTGATCTCTGCCCATATCATGCCGCGGGTCTCGCCAGACCTGGCTACGGTCAAAATGGTGAACTCGAGCGCCTTTGCTGAGACTGCCGTCTGCTTGCGCAAGTCAGACACAAACGCGGCGATTTCACCGAATGCTATAGCCGGATGGTGGTTGACTGATACCTTACCGCGCTTGGGCAGCAATAATTCAAGGTGACCACGGTTTCTTGCTGGATTATCTCCGGACCGCAAGCCCTTGGCTTTAGCGGCATCAAGGACACGTTCTATTCGGCCACGAACTCGCGAAGCGGTCTCTGGCTTGCTCAGCCAGATAGGTTGGAGAACGGCAACGATGTCCTCTGTCGACACCTGATCGATGGGGATGCTTGCCAGTGGCTCGGCGTGCGTCTTCAGTGTGTTATGCCATTGCTGGCGATGCTTCCGGTTCTTGAAGCCGTCCTCAATGTCGGCAAGCAGCTCTGCCGCGAACTTGCCAAATGTCACTGCGCCAGCCTGCTGAGCTTTTCCGCCCACTTCTTCTTCGGCCTTGAGGCGTTTGCGTTCAACTTGAGCTTTCTTCCGTTCGCTCATGGGATCGAGGCCGTCGATTAGTTGAAGACGAATCTTCAGAGCCAATTCCCGTGCCTTGGCGAGTGAAATGTCGACCGCCGACCCTAAGCCCAGTTCGAAGCGCTTGCCGTCGAGGCTGCCAATGTAAAACCAAGATCGGCCGGAAGGGCGAATACGCAGGTATAATCCGCCACCATCCGAATGAACGCCAAGCTTGGCGATCGTCGCCACCTGTCTAGCTGTGAGTTTGTTACGCGCGCGCGAGGCCATATTTTTGCGTGCTAGCATGATTCGAATATCATGTCAGCCATATTTCCAGCCATAATAAAAACGGCGGCTCGAGGCAATCCAGCACGTCCTACAGCGTTCCTTGACGAACTAATAACCCAAGTAATATTCTGATAAACCGTACGTTTTTTCAGATCTCCTCGGTTCGCACCGGTTCGCTGAAGAAGTGATGCTGGCGGAAGAGGCAGGAGTCGAACCTGCCGGAGACGCCTGGCGCCACCCAACGGATTTGAAGTCCGCGCACCCCACCGGGGGAATTTCTCTTCCGAGTTCAGTTTAGTTCACATCGTCAGCGCTGTCGACCAGCCCAAACAGGCAGATTTCGCACAGTTGCGATCCGCTTAACCTATTCAGTTTCATGGAGGAAACTGGAGCGGGCGAAGGGATTCGAACCCTCGACCCCAACCTTGGCAAAATGCCAGATTGGTTCCGCCGAGAGCACCCCAGAGCCCGCCATTGAACTCTATCCTCCTGAATATACGCGCAAATGTCGAATAAAAACTACGCCAGGACAATCCAATTCTGACCTGCTGTTTCTTCCCGCCCGCTTACATTGTGCGTACAT
>CANGBE010000146.1 GCA_947451875.1 Sphingomonadaceae bacterium
TCGGGCTCGATTTCGCCGTCAAAGCTCAGAACCTGGGCGATAACGTTGATCTCGTTATAGAAGCCTTCTGGGAACAGCGGGCGGACCGGACGGTCGATCAGGCGGGAAACCAGCGTTTCCTTTTCCGTCGCGCCGCGCTCACGCTTGAAGAATCCACCGGGGATACGGCCGGCGGCGAAGAACTTTTCCTGATAGTGGACGGTGAGCGGGAAGAAATCCTGCCCTTCCTTGACCGACTTTGCCGCGGTGACCGCGCAAAGCACAACAGTTTCGCCATAAGTGGCGAGGACCGCGCCGTCTGCCTGACGGGCAATGCGGCCGGTTTCCAGAGTGAGGGTCTTTCCGCCCCACTCCATCGATACGGTTTTAACGTCGAACATGTAGTTTTCCTTGTGAACCCGCAGCGCCATATTGCGGTGCGGGGCCTCTTTTGCCGGAGTTACCGTTCCGGCCCGGTGTGGGGCGCTTTTGGCCCCTGATGGTGTACCTCACCGAATTGCGAGGCACCCCCAAAGCAAAAGCGGCCCGCTAGGGGCCGCTCCGCTGTGATTACTTACGCAGACCAAGCTTCGCGATAAGCGCGTTGTACCGGTCCACATCCTTGCGCTTGAGGTAGTCAAGCAGCGAGCGACGCTTGTTGACCATGGTCAGCAGACCCCGGCGCGAGTGGTTGTCCTTGTGGTGAGCCTTGAAGTGGCCCTGCAGCGTGTTGATGCGGCTGGTCAGGATCGCGACCTGCACTTCCGGCGAACCGGTATCACCTGCGTTGCGGGCGTTGTCTTCAATGATGGCAGTCTTAACTTCGGCAGAAACCGACATACTCTTCACTCCGCGACATCGGTTAGGTTGAAACCCCTGGAAACGCGGGCGTCTCCTGCGACCAACTCAACCAGTGCGAGGGGGACATTTCCCGCCCGCGCCCAGTAAAGCCCATCGCTTTGGGGCAGTCCGGTCAGAACCCGGCCCTGTCGGACCATGCTTGCCTGTTCCGGACTGAGGTTGAGAGCCGGGATGTCGACCAGCCCTGCCTCCAGCGGCAAGAGTACGTTCTCAAGTGGCGCGCCCTTACCCACTTCGTTCAATTTGTCCAGCGAAATCGCTGAATCCAGCGCGAATGGACCGGCGCGCAGACGGCGCAGCATGGTGACATGGCCGACAGTGCCCAGCGCCCGGGCAATGTCGCGGGCGAGCGAGCGGATGTAGGTGCCCTTGGAAACGTGAGCGATGAGGGTTGCGGATTGCGCGTCGGCCGCCTCCAGCCGTAACTCGTGGATCGTCACACTGCGGCTTTTCAGCTCAACCGCTTCGCCCTTGCGCGCCAGATCATAGGCGCGTTCGCCATCGACCATCAGCGCCGAATAGGCCGGCGGCACCTGCTCGATTGGCCCGGTAAAGCGCGGTAGAACTGCTTCGATTTCTGCTAGCGAGGGCCACACATCACTGGTCGCAATCACTTTGCCTTCAAGGTCCAGCGTATCGGTTTCCGCCCCGAACTGCACGGTGAAGGCGTATTCCTTGCTGGCATCAAGCATCCGCCCGCACAGCTTGGTCGCCTCGCCCAGTGCGATGGGGAGGATGCCGGTGGCCAGCGGGTCCAGCGTACCGCCGTGACCGACCTTGACCTTACCGTAACCCGCTTCACGCAAATTGCGCTTCACCACACCCACGGCCTGCGTCGAGCCCAGCCCTACGGGCTTGTCCAGGATAATCCAGCCATGGGGTGCCATGTGAGCTCAAACCACCTTTTCAGGTGAAGTGTGCTGCCCGGATACCGCTTCGATCACCGAACCGAGCCGGTCGAGCGTCCATTCAAAGGGTGGGCCAACCACGCGCCCAACAATGTCGAGCCCGGGCATCACCTGCGGCAGGACGACCAGCACAATCAGCGCGAGCGCAAAACCCAGGTTCCGCAGCTTGCCAAAGCCCTTTGCGAGCGAACGGGGCAACAGCCCCTCGACGATGTGGGAACCATCGAACGGCGGGATCGGCAGCAGGTTAAACAGCGCGAGGAAGACGTTGATCTGGATGAAGTTGACCAGATTCTTGAACAGGAACAGGCCAACACCAGCCGGTACCTGATCGCCATAGCCGCGCACCATCAGGCCGATCAGCACGGCGGAAATCAGCGCCATAATCAGGTTCATCACCGGCCCCGCCGCCGCCGTCAGCATCATGCCGACCCGCGGATTGCGCATGCGCGCGGCGATCACCGGCACCGGCTTGGCCCAGCCAAACACTGGCAAATGCGCCAGTGCCAGCATGCCGGGCAACACAACCGTTCCGATGGGATCGACATGCTTGAGCGGGTTAAGCGTCAACCGCCCCCGCTCGCTCGCAGTGGGATCGCCAAGTGTGCGCGCCATCAGGCCGTGCGCGATCTCGTGAAAGACGATGGCAAAAACCAGCGGGATGATGAGGGTTGCGGCCTCGAAAATGGTGTCACTCATGCCTTCAACGCCTCACTGAAATGCTTCCGGCCCAGAGCTTCTGTGAAGTGCCTCCGGCATAGCGCAACATAGCGATCATTGCCGCCAATCTCGGTCTGCGCGCCCTGCTTTACCGCCGCGCCGCTTTCATCGACGCGCAGGTTCATCGTCGCCTTGCGGCCGCAGTGGCAGACGCCTTTCAGCTCAACCAGACTGTCGGCGATGCCCAGCAAGGTTGCCGCGCCAGGGAAAAGCTCGCCCTGAAAATCGGTGCGCAGGCCATAGCACAGCACCGGAATGCCACCCTCGTCCGCCAGCCGCGCCAGTTGCCAGACCTGCGCCACAGAGAGGAACTGCGCCTCGTCCACCATCACGCAGGCCAGCGGCTCGACCCGGTGCGCCGCCGTAACGCGTTCCCACAGGTCGGTGTCGGCGGCAAAGCGATTGGCATCGGCGCCAAGGCCGATCCGGCTCTCGATCGCTTGATGCTCGCTGCGATTATCCAGGGCGGCGGTCCACAGCATCGTCTGCATACCGCGCTCGTGATAGTTGAAGTTTGCCTGGAGCAGGTTGGTGCTCTTCCCCGCATTCATCGAGGCATAATAGAAATAGAGTTTGGCCATGTCTGCCGATGTGGCCTCAGACCACGCATTCCGCAAGGAGCACTTCGGCGAGTGCTTGCGGGCGGGTATTCATCACCTGATGACCGGCATCAATGCGCAGGGTAGAATTGGCGTGAACCCGGGCGGCAAAGCGCTCCTGCCATTCCAGCGGTAGGATTGCGTCTGCCAGGCACAGCACATAGCTGGTCGGGATCGCTGCGAGGTGATCGAAGTGCCAGTCAGTCTCAGCATAGCACGAGCGTGGCCATTGATCGGGGCCGAGCTTGTCGAGGAACGGTTCCGCCTGATCCGGCGTCATGTCATTGCAGAACATCGCCCGATGACGATCGCGGACTGTCAGGTTTTGATCGTTGAACGGATGCTGGCCGCCGTGGATGCGCTCGCCAGTCATCTGGATCGTCGTCAGGCCGGGATCGATGGCGATGCAGGAAACGAAAATCAGCTTGGCGAACAGTTCGGGCTGTAAGGCCAGCATCGCTGGCATGTGTATTCCCGCCTGCGAATGGCCGACCAAAACCACATCGCGCAACCCCGATGCGACAATATCGCTGACCAATTCGGCGTTAGTTTCGGCAAAAGTCATCTGCGCAGTATCCCACCCACGCTTGGCACCGCAGCCGGGGCCGTCGAGTGCCAGCACACGGTGTGCGCCGCCGGATTGGGCATTCAATGCCGCAATCGTCTCGTCCCAAACCCAGCCGCCCTGCCCGCCGCCGTGGAGGAATACGAAGTCAGTCATCTTCCTGCAGATCCCGCGCTACCAGCGGATTGGCGAGCAGGCTGTTGATCTGATCGGCCACATCAAAACTCTCGTCAGGCAAGAACTTGATTTTCGCCGCATATTTCAGCTTGAGCTTGCCAGCGACTGCCTTCTGGAAAAAAGCGATGTTGGAGCGCAGCGCCTTCAGCACCACTTCCTCATCCGAGCCCAGCAGCGGCTTCACGAACACGCTGGCGTGCCGCAGATCCGGCGACATGCGCACTTCGGTGACCGAGATCGAGTGGGCGGACAGCACATCATCATGCACTTCCTGCCGCATCAGCAGTTCCGAGATCACATGGCGCACCTGTTCGCCCACCTTAAGCAAGCGGACCGAGCGGGTTTCCGGTGAGGCGGCGGGCTTGGCCATTATTTCTCGTCCATCTTGTCCAGAATGCGCTGGAGCGAGCGCAGGTTGCGCGCCGTGCTGTGGCAAGCCAATCGCCGCTCGATGAAGGCATTGGTCAGCTTGCTGTTCCCGGCGCCGCCAACATAGTCGACGAACAGCGCCCGGTCACCCAGTGCGATGCGTTCTGGCCCGCGTGAGGCATGATCGGCGACCAGCTTATCGAACGCCGCCACATCGGGTTGCCCGCTGAGGAACAACGTGTGCACCTGATTTTCCGCGCCATCCGCGCCAAAGGGGTTGCCGGAAATCGCCTGCGCCACCTCA
>CANGBE010000147.1 GCA_947451875.1 Sphingomonadaceae bacterium
AGACACTCACAAAACCTGGGTAGGCTTCAGGTGAGTCAGCAATTTTGTCAATAAAATGAACGGCAATGTAATCAGCTAAAACGATTTTTTTGAATCACGCCCGGCGGTCTGACCCGTGTGGCGCTGAAAAAGGGATCATTGGTGGTCAACAGCTCGCAGGGCGGCGGGACCAAAGATTCCTGGGTGCTGGAGGACTGATGTTAGGTCGCACAGCAAATGGTGTGTTCTGGATGTTCCGCTACCTTGAGCGGGCGGAGAACATTGCCCGCCTGCTCGATGCCGGCTTCCGCCTCGCGCTGACCCGCGGCCCGGGTGAAGCGAGCGTTGAATGGCAATCGGTGCTCACCACTATCGGCCAGAACAGCGAATACCGCGCCCGGCATGACGACTATCAGGGCCAATCGGTGACCAACTGGATCCTGCGGGATAAAGATAATCCCGGTTCGGTGCTCAACATGATCGAAATGGCGCGCAGCAATGCCCGCGCCGTGCGCACTGCCCTGACCCGCGAAGTCTGGGAAGCGACCAACGAAAGCTGGATGGTGCTGCGCGAGATGCTCGCCCGGCCAATCAGGGCCTCCACGCTAGGTGAAGTACTCGCCGCTGTCCGTCGCCAGGCCACACTGGTGCGGGGGGCTATGGACGGCACCATGCTGCGAAACGAGATCTTCAATTTCGCCCGGATCGGCACCTTCATCGAACGGGCAGACAGTACGGCGCGAATCATCGACGTGAAGTATTACGTGCTGCTCCCCTCGGTCAGCCTCGTCGGATCGAGCCTCGATAACGCCCAGTGGGAAATGGTGCTGCGCTCGGTCTCGGGCGAGCGCGCCTATCGCTGGCTCCATTCGGGTGCGATGGATGCGCGCGGGATCGCGAGCTTCTTGATCCTAGACGAGCGTTTCCCGCGCTCTCTAGCCTCGTGCTATAACAAGGTGCGCAGCAACATGGTGGGGCTGGCGCGTGAATATGGCCATGAAAGCCATGCCCACGAACTGCTCCGCAACACCGGAACCCGCCTCCACAGCGCCAATATCGATGACATCATGGAGCAGGGGCTGCACCAGTTCATCGGCGACTTTATCGCCGAAAACCGCAAGGTCGCAGCCGCCATTGCCGCTGACTACAGGTTCACCGGCTGATGCGTCTCTCGGTAAAGCACACCACACACTACACCTTCAGCCAACCCGTGGCGCGCGGCCTCCAGCGGCTGCGCCTCAAGCCCAAGTCAACGCATGGGCAGGTTGTCGTTGACTGGCAGACCACACTGGACGGCGTGACGCGTGAAGTAGAGTACGACGACCAACACAACAACCATGTGATGCTGGTTTCGATCCATCCGGGCATCACGCGACTTAGCATCGCCTGCGAGGGGATTGTCGAAACATCGGACAATAACGGCGTGCTTGGCGTTCATTCCGGCCACATGCCGCTCTGGGCCTTCCTTGGCCAGACACCCCTCACCCGCCCGGGCCCCAAGATGCGGTCGCTGGTTTCGGGACTGGACGCTGATCGCAACAACCATATTGAACTGCTGCACGCCCTTTCGCGCGATGTCCTGACTTCGATGGCTTATGAAATCGGCCGGACCGATGCCAAGACAACCGCGGAAGAAGCCGCTGCTGCGGGGCACGGAGTCTGTCAGGACCATGCCCACGTGTTCATCGGCTGTGCGCGCCTGCTGGGCATCCCAGCGCGCTATGCTAGTGGCTATTTGATGATGAATGACCGGATCGATCAAGAAGCCGGACACGCATGGGCCGAAGCCTATGTTGAAAACCTTGGCTGGGTCGGGTTTGACGTTTCGAACGGCTACAGCCCCGATGCGCGCTATATCCGCGTTGCCACCGGCTGCGACTACCGCGACGCCGCGCCTGTTACGGGGATAACCTGGGGTGATGGCGATATCGACCTGGCGGTTAGCCTTGCGGTTGAACAGCAAGTCATCGAACAGTAGTCGAGCGGGTAACGGGGGATTCGCTTTGACTTATTGCGTGGGAATGCTGCTCGACAAGGGACTGGTGTTGATGAGCGACACCAGGACCAATGCCGGTGTCGATAATGTTTCCACCTTCCGTAAGATGTTCCATTGGGAAGTGCCGGGTGAACGGATCATCACGGTGATGACCGCAGGCAACCTTGCCACCACTCAGTCGGTCGTCAGCCAGCTGGAAGAGCGCAACAAGGCGCCCGAAGAGCGGCATAATTCACTGCTCGAAGCGCCGACCATGTTTCAGGTCGCGACGCAGGTGGGCAAGCTGCTTAACGATACCATCTCCGCACAGAAGGCCGAGACTGGGCAGGATAGCAGCTCGGAACTGTTCCACGCCTCGATCATCGTGGCGGGGCAAATCCGGGGCATGGAACCACGGATGTTCCTCGTCTATCCACAGGGCAATTTCATCGAGGCGAGCTTTGACACACCCTATTTCCAGATTGGCGAAACCAAATACGGCAGACCAATTTTGGTACGCGGTTATTCGCGAGACATGAGCTTTGAAGATGCGGTGAAGCTGATGATGGTTAGTTTCGATTCGACCGCCAAGGCCAATCTCTCGGTCGGCCTGCCGCTCGATCTGCTGGTGATCGAGCGCGACACGCAAAAGCCGCTGCACGAGCGCCGGATCATGGCAGATGATCCCTATTTCCGGCAGGTTTCGGACGGCTGGGGCGAAGCCCTGAAGCGCGCCTTCCACGAGTTGCCGAACTACAGCTTCTGAACCCGCACAAATAAAAAAGGGCGGCCCTTGGGGCCGCCCTTTTTTATTTGTTTTTCAAGCACCTTACTTCTTGAGCGTGAGCCCTCCGAAGCGCTTGTTGAACTGGGCAACACGGCCACCCTGATCGATGTTGCGCGTGCCGCCGGTCCATGCCGGATGCGAAGTCGGGTCGATTTCCAGAACCAGCGTGTCGCCCTCTTTACCCCAAGTGGAGCGGGTTTCGAACACGGTGCCGTCAGTCATTTGCACCTTGATCATGTGGTAATCGGGATGGATATCGGCCTTCATGTCGTGTCGCTTTCGTTGTGACCGGTTCCGACCGGCCTGAAATTGAAGGGGCGCGCATAGCGGCGTGGGCGGGAATTGGCAACCTTCAATCAGGCCCGCAGTGTGCGACCAAGCCCCACTTACCATGGCAATAGCAGAACTAGCCCGCGCAAAAGGCATTCTCACTGGCAATTTGGCGCCGGTCAGACCACATGCCGCCCATGAATAACGCTGCCCATTCTGTCGGCCGCCCGATAGGTACGGTCTATCTGGTCGGTGCCGGTCCCGGCGATCCCGATCTGCTGACCCTGCGCGCTGCGCGGCTGATCATGGCTGCGGGGCTGATCGTGCATGACGGTCTGGTCGATCCCGCAGTGCTCGCGATGGCGCGCCCGGGAACGCGGATGGTATCGGTGGCCAAGCAGCGTTCGCGCCACACCATGCCGCAGGGCGATATCAACACTCTGCTGGTGCGTGAGGCGCTGGCCGGTAACGATGTTGTCCGGCTTAAGGGCGGCGATCCCTTCATTTTCGGACGCGGCGGCGAAGAGGCAGAGGCCTGCAACGCTGCCGGTGTGCCTATCGAAGTGGTTCCGGGAATCAGCGCCGCAATCGGTGCCGCCGCTGCCGCGCAGATTCCGCTGACCCACCGTGATGCTTCCAGCATCGTCACCTTCGTCGCCGGGCAGTGCAAAGGCCTGACCGAGCAGGACTGGTCCGGCCTTGCCGGCAAGGGCCGCACACTGGTGATCTACATGGGCGTCGCCACGGCTGATGCGATCTCCGAAAAGCTGATGGCCGATGGCCTCGCGCCAGAGGTGCCGGTTGCCATTATCGAGAACGCTTGCCGCGCGGAAATGCGCGTTCTGCGCGGGCCGCTCGCGGGCCTCGCCTCGTTAGTCAAGAAAAACAAAGTCATCAGCCCTGCCCTCATCGTCATTGGCGATGTTACGGCGCGGCAGGATCAACATTTGCGCGCATTGGCGCTGGAGTATGCCCTTTGAAGATACTGACTGGAAATGACCTGAAGAGCGGTGCCGTAACCTGGTGGGACGGTTCGGACTGGTCGCTGCACGTTGAAAATGCAGCCGATGTGGGTGAGCACGGTGATGACATCGCCGCGCGCGAGAACGCAGCGCGCCGGGTTGTCGCGCCCTATGTGATCGACGGCGAGGTTGGCCCCGATGGCCCTCGCCCGGCCCACATCAAAGACCGCATCCGCGCGCTCGGCCCTACCGTTCGCCTTGATCTTTCCCTCAAGCCTGCCGACGTGAACGCCGGCGATTGGGTAATCTGATGTACCAGTACGACACATACGATCAAGCGCTCGTCGATGCGCGCGTTGCCGATTTCCGCGATCAAGTGCGCCGCCGCCTTGATGGTTCGATGACCGAGGAACAGTTCCGCCCGCTGCGGCTCATGAACGGCCTCTATCTTCAGCTGCACGCATATATGCTGCGCGTAGCAGTGCCTTATGGC
>CANGBE010000148.1 GCA_947451875.1 Sphingomonadaceae bacterium
GCTTGAATAGCCCGTTCAGACCTCTCTCCCCGAACTCTTACCTCAGCGCTGCCGCCGCCCGAGCATTTGCCTCGATCTGGGCGACGTCTGGTTCTCCTTTGGGCACGATCCAGCTGCCACCGACGCAGAGTACCGGAGCGATGGCCAGCCAGTCTGGCGCCGAGGCAAGGGTTACACCGCCGGTCGGGCAGAATTTGGCCATGCCGAAGGGTGCCGCAATGGCTTTCAGCGCCGGAATGCCGCCCGAAGCCTCTGCCGGGAAGAACTTGAAATGGGTGAGGCCAAGGTCGAGCCCCAGCATGATGTCGCCAGCATTGGCCGTGCCCGGCAGGAAAGGCACACCGGCATCCACCGCCGCTTTGCCGAGAGCCGGGGTCAGGCCGGGCGAGACGATGAATTCCGCTCCTGCTTCCAGCGCCGCATCCAGTTCACGCGGATTCAGCACAGTACCAGCGCCAACCACGGCACCCGACACCTGCTTCATCGCGCGAATGACATCGAGCGCGCAAGGCGTGCGCAGGGTCACTTCCAGCGCAGGCAGGCCGCCCGCCACCAGAGCCTGTGCGATCGGCACGGCATGGGCGACGTCCTCGATCACCAGAACCGGAATGACTGGTGCCAGCCGCATGACGGCCTCTGGACTGCTCATGGGTGATGCTCCTGTGCGAATGCGGCAGCGGCACCGAACAGGCCCGGCTGCGGATGGGTGATGAGTTTGACCGGCAGCGCAGCCATCAGGCTTTCGAACCGACCCTTAGCGCGGAAACGCTGGGCGAAACCGGATGCCAGCAGGGTGTCACGAATACGCAGGCCGAGCCCGCCAGCGATCACCACGCCGCTCGCGCCCTGGGCCAGCGCGAGATCTCCGGCGACCGAGCCAAGCGACATGCAAAAGCGATCTATGGCGGCGGCGGCAAGGCTGTCATCGCCGCTATTACCAGCAGTCCAGATCGCCTTGTCATCGGAAAGCTGGATCGCTTTGCCCTCCATCATCGCCAGCGTTTCATAGATGTCGACGATGGCTGGCCCTGCCACAACGCGCTCCACCGAAACTCGGCGATAGCGTTGGCGCAGACGCGCGAGGATCGCGTCTTCGATGCTGTCGAGCGGGGCAAAGTCGATATGCCCGCCTTCGGTTGCCTGTACGCGGTAACAGCCCGCACCATCTCGCCAGACGTGGGCTACGCCGAGACCCGTGCCGGGGCCTACAATAGTGAGTGTGCCTGATGCCGGAAGCGCTTGATCCGGTCCGGATAGTGCGAGATAATCGGTCTCAGCGGCCCGGGCCACAGCATGACCTACCGCGCCGAAATCGTTGACCAGCGTGAAGTGATCGACGCCCAGCTTTTCCGGGATCAGTGCGGGGCGGATGATCCACGGGTTGTTGGTGAAGCGGATCACTTCACCGCCAACTGGTCCGGCTACTGCGATGGCACAGGCGGCAGGAACATTGCCGCCTTGCGATGCAGTGAAGGCCTCCCACGCGGTCTGAAACGAGGCATGATCCTTGGTTTGGAGGGTCACCGGCTCGCCAAGCGCAATCTCTCCGTCATCGCCGATGGAAGCGATGGCAAAGCGGGCGTGGGTTCCGCCGATGTCGATGGCGACGAGCTGCATCAGTGGGCTTGCCTATTCATGCCACGTCACCCCATCGCGTTCTGCCAGAGCAATAGCGGCACTCGGCCCCCAGTTCCCTGCTGCATAAGGCTTGGGCTTGACGCCGTGTTCGGCCCAGACGGCCCGGATGTCGTCGATCCAGTCCCATTGGGCTTCCACTTCATCGCGGCGAACGAACAGGGTTTGATCGCCGCCAATTAGATCGAGAAGCAAGCGCTCATAGGCAATGCGCTTTACGGGGCCGGCAAAGGCATCGTTCATCGCGATGTTAAGCGGCACGGGGCGCAGGCGGATGCCGTCGCGGTCAAGCCCCGGTACCTTCGCCATAAGCTGCAGGGTGATGTTTTCTTCAGGCTGGATGCCGATCAGCAGGCTGTTGGGCTGGGTGCTCGCAGCCTTGCTGGCAAAGATCGAGTGCGGCACGGGCCGGAAATTGACGATGATTTCGGTCACCCGCTTGGGCAGGCGCTTACCGGTGCGCAGATAGAACGGCACACCCTTCCAGCGCCAGTTATCGACATGCGCCTTGATCGCGACGAAGGTTTCGGTGTCTGAATCCTTGCCCAGTTCATCATCATAGCCGGGTACCGGCTGGCCATCGACCGCGCCCTTGCGGTATTGACCGGTGACGGTTTCCTCGGGCGTGATATAGCGCAGACAGCGCAGCACTTTGACCTTTTCGTCGCGGATTGCCGTGGCGTCATAGCTGGCCGGTGGCTCCATTGCGACCAGTGCCAGCAGCTGGAGCATATGGTTCTGTACCATATCACGCAGCGCGCCTGCGCCATCGTAATAGCCGACACGGTTTTCCAGGCCCACCGTTTCGGCAACCGTAATCTGCACATTGTCGATATGCGCGGCGTTCCACAACGGCTCGAACAGGATGTTGGCAAAGCGCAGCGCCAGCAGGTTCTGCACTGTCTCCTTACCGAGGTAATGATCGATGCGGAAAATGCGGTCTTCGCTGAAAGCGCTGGCAACGGCATCGTTGATGTGGCGGCTCGATTCCAGATCGGTGCCCAGCGGCTTTTCAAGGCCGATGCGGACATTGGCCCCGGTCAGACCGCTGGCGGAAAGTCCGGCGATGGTCGGCTCGAACAGGCCCGGCGCGGTCGAGAGGAAGATCGCCAGACCTTCTTTCGGCGTGCCCACTTTGGCGGCGAGATCGGCAAAGTGGCTGGTCTCATTGGCGTCGAGCGGCTGGTAATGCAGGCGGTTCAGGAATTCCGCCATCGATCCGCGCCGTTCGGGCGGCAGGTATTTCTCCAGTGCCTCGCGTGCGAAATTCCGAAAGGCGGCGTCATCGAATGGCTGGCGCGCCGTGCCGATGATCTTAAGCTCGGGCGAGATAAGCTTGTCCGCACCCAGCGGGCAGAGCGATGGCAGCAACATACGCTGCGCCAAATCGCCGGTAGCGCCAAACAACAGCAGACAATCGGCATTGAAGCTCATCTAGGTTGCACTCCCGACGCCCCGCATAAGCGCAGCTTGTTCGCGCGACCAGCGGTTAGCAAGTGCTGATCTGACCGCAAGGGCCGGATCGGCAGAATACGTTTGTGAAGGCCAATCCGGCCCGTTCGGAAATTGTCACCGAACTAACAATCATTGTCAGCGGACATGACAAGGGACCTGCCCCATCGAACCACTAGCCAAATGTCTTGAATTATGGGGGCTTTAAATGATCGTCCGAAACCTTTTTGCCTATACAGCGGTGCCTTTGGGCATGATGGCTGGCTTGTTGGCGGGAGTGGCTAAGCCCGCGCTGGCGCAGCAGGCACCGGTGAATGCAGAAGCTAAGTATCAGGCCTTGGCAGCGCATGAAGCTGCCAAGGCTGGGGATACGTCCTTTGACTATGCACTTGGTGTCGCAGCGGCGGACTCAGGTCATTTCGGCGCGGCGATTATCGCCTTCCAGCGCGTGCTGGCCGTTCAACCCACTCATGCGCAGGCCCGTGCCGAACTTGCCCGCGCCTATGCCATGGCGGGCGATATCGATACGGCGCGGGCGCAGTTCGCCACGGTGGTCGATGATCCCAGCCTGCCCGACCCGGTGCGCCAGCGCTTCACCGGGTTCGTCCGCCAGTTTGACAAGCAGATTAAGGGCGGCGGTTCGGACCTTTCCGGCTTTTCCGAGGCTAATGTCGGGCATGACAGCAACATCAACGCTGCCACTGATCTCGCCTCGATAACCATTCCGCTGTTCGCCGCGCTCGGGCCCGGCACGCTGGGCGCTTCGGCGCGGGCGACAAAGGATGATTATTACGAACTGTCATCCGGGCTTTCGGGCGTGCTCGGCGTTGGGCGGCAGGACAGGGTCTTCGCTTCGCTGCTGGGCAACTGGCGCGATAACTTCAAAACGTCTGCCTTCGATCAGGCCAGCCTAACTGGGACCGGCGGCTTTGCCCACTCCTTCGCCAATCAGGATGTGATATCGCTTTCGGGGCAGGTGCAGAAGTTCTGGCTTGGCCACGCCGGTTACCGCACGGCCTATGGCGTGATCGGCCAGTACACCCACCGGCTTTCGGGCGGGCGGGCATTATCCTTCTCGGCGCAGTGGAACCGATTTGATTACGATACCGATCCGCTGAAAAACTCCAACCGCTATACGCTAGGGTCAGGACTCATTGATCACAACCAGAAGATGACGGTTGCGGCGATGCAGATGGCGGACATGAAGGTGTGGACGCAGCGGTCCTAGCGGGTGTGGATGCGCCGCCAGTCTTTGATTTTGGCGAACAGGTTCTCGACCAGGTGGCGCTTTTTGTAGACCGCTTTGTCATAGTGATATTGCACCTTGCGGTTGGATTTTGGCGGGATGCAAGGGGTGATGCCGCGCGCTGACA
>CANGBE010000149.1 GCA_947451875.1 Sphingomonadaceae bacterium
CATCGTCGGTTTCGGGCGGGTTGGCAGGCTGGTAGCCGACATGCTGACCGAACACGAAAAGCCCTTCATCGCCATCGACAGCGACGCCGACCTCGTCGCCTCGGGCGCGCGTGATGGCTATGCGGTGACCTTCGGCGATGCCGCGCGCGGCGGGGTGCTTGAACATCTGGGGCTGGCCGAGGCTACCGCCGTGATACTGACCATGGACGAACCGCACAGCGCGCAGCGACTGGTCAAACGGCTCCACGCCCAATACCCCGACCTGTCCATCATCGCCCGTGCCCGAAACGCTGGAAAGCTCGCTACAGCTTTCGGAAGCCGTACTGGTCGATCTTGGCGTGCCGATGGGCTTCGTCATCGCCTCAATCCACGAAAAGCGCGACGAATTCCGCGTGCGGATAATGGAAGAGGGCGAACTGGCGGAAAAGCCGAAGCTAAAGAGTTCGGGTTTGCGGGATCGCGCTCCATAGTTCGTCGTTCCGGACTTGATCCGGGACCGCTGGCCTAGTCAAACCAGGTAGCGCTGAAGCGGCCAGCGATCCCGGCTTTCGCCGGGATGACGCTTGGTTAAGCAGCGAGCACAGCCCTCACCGCCGCAATCGCTTCGTCAGCCTTGGCCCCGTCCGGACCGCCGCCCTGCGCCATGTCGGCACGGCCACCACCGCCCTTGCCGCCCAGCGCCTCAACGCCAGCGCGCACCAGATCGACGGCGCTGAACTTGGCTGTCAGGTCGTCGGTGACAGCCGCAGCGATCGACGCGCGGCCATCGTTGACTGCGATGAACACCGCAATGCCAGAACCCATTTCTTGCTTCGCTTGATCAAGAAGCCCTCGAAGTTCCTTTGGATCCAGTCCTTGGAAAGTCCCTGACTTGAATTGAAGGCCAAGTAATGCAAGGGCTTCGTCTTTCTCCTCAGCCATTCCAACCGACGTGGAAGCCGAACCGCCACCGCCCAGCGCCAGCGCTTTCTTCGTCTCAGCCAGTTCGCGCTCCAGCTTCTTGCGCTCGTCGAGCAGCGCGGTGACGCGGGCCTCTACGTCCTCGGGCGTGGTGCGCAGCGCCGAGGCTGCGCCTTTCAGCATGTCCTCGCGGCCGACCAGCCAAGCCCGCGCGCCTTCGCCGGTCAGCGCCTCGATGCGGCGCACGCCGGATGAGACTGCGCCTTCGGAAACGATGCGGAACAGGCCGATATCGCCAGTAGCGCGCACGTGGGTGCCGCCGCAGAGCTCGACCGAATAGGTCTGCCCGCCGCTGGTCTTGCCCATGCTCAGTACGCGCACTTCCTCGCCGTATTTCTCGCCGAACAGCGCCATGGCTCCGGCCTCGATGGCATCTTCAGGGCTCATCAGGCGGGTGACGACCGACTCGTTGCCGCGAATTTCGGCGTTCACTTCGGCCTCGATCACCGCGATATCTTCGGCGGTCAGTGCAGTCGGCTGCGAGAAGTCAAAGCGCAGGCGGTCGGCGGCAACCATCGATCCCTTCTGCGAGACATGCGCGCCCATGCGGTTGCGCAGTGCGGCGTGCAGCAGGTGGGTGGCCGAGTGGTTGGCACGGATCGCATCGCGGCGGGCGACATCAATATCGAGCTTGACCATATCGCCAACTTCCAGCCTGCCGCTGTCGATCACCGCGATGTGCGCGTGGAGGCGGCCGAGCGGCTTGGCGGTGTCGCTCACGGAAAGCTTCAGCCCGTTCGCGCCAGTGATAACCCCGGCATCGCCAGACTGGCCGCCGCTCTCGCCATAGAACGGCGTCTGGTTGGTGATCACGGCAACCGTGTCACCCGCCTGAGCGGAGGCCACTTCCTTGCCATCCTTGACCAGCGCGACGACTTGGGCTTCGGCGGTGGTGGCGGTGTAGCCGGTGAATTCAGTCGCACCGACGCGTTCGGCAACGTCGAACCAGACTTCGCTGTCTGCGGCTTGACCCGAACCCTTCCATGCTGCGCGGGCGGCAGCCTTCTGGCGGGCCATGGCCTCGTCAAAGCCATCCTTATCAACCCCGATCCCGCGCGCGCGCAGGGCGTCTTCGGTGAGGTCGTAGGGGAAGCCGAAGGTATCGTAGAGTTTAAACGCGGTTTCGCCGGGCAGGCTGTCGCCCGATGCCAGCGTTCCGGTGGCTTCGTCGAGCAGCTTGAGACCATTCGCCAGCGTCTGGCGGAACTTGGTTTCCTCGCGCTCCAGCACTTCACGGATCAGCGCTTCTGCCCGGCCGAGTTCGGGGTAGGCCTGTCCCATTTCGATCACCAGCGCGGGCACCAGTCGGTGCATCAAGGGCTGCTTGGCGCCGAGCAAGTGCGCGTGGCGCATGGCGCGGCGCATGATGCGGCGCAGGACGTAGCCACGCCCTTCGTTGCTCGGCAGCACGCCATCGGCCAGTAGGAAGCTGGTTGAGCGCAGGTGATCGGCGATCACGCGGTGGCTGGCTTGGCTGTCGCCCTCAGCCTTCACGCCGGTGAGGCTTTCCGATGCGGCTATCAGCGCCTTGAAAGTGTCGGTATCATAGTTGTCATGCACGCCCTGCATCACGGCGGAGATGCGCTCCAGCCCCATGCCGGTGTCGATGCTGGGTTTGGGCAGGCTGCCGGTGATCTCACCCGCAGTCTGCTCGAACTGCATAAAGACGAGGTTCCAGATCTCGATGAAGCGGTCGCCGTCCTCTTCTGGCGATCCGGGAGGGCCGCCCCAGATATGGTCGCCGTGATCGAAGAAGATTTCTGAGCAGGGGCCGCATGGGCCATCGTCGCCCATCGCCCAGAAATTGTCCTTGGTCGGGATGCGGATGATGCGGTCATCCGGGAGCCCGGCGATCTTGCCCCACAGCGCGAAGGCCTCGTCATCGGTGTGATAGACGGTGACCAGAAGCTTGTCCTTGGGCAAGCCCCATTCCTTGGTCAGCAGGGTCCAGGCATGGGTGATGGCCTGCTCCTTGAAGTAGTCCCCGAACGAGAAGTTGCCGAGCATTTCAAAGAATGTGTGGTGGCGCGCGGTGTAGCCGACATTGTCGAGATCATTGTGCTTGCCGCCGGCGCGCACACACTTCTGGCTGGATGTCGCACGGGGGGTTGCTCGGGTTTCGAGCCCGGTAAACACGTTCTTGAACGGGACCATCCCCGCGTTGACGAACATCAGCGTCGGATCGTTATAGGGCACAAGCGGCGCGGACTGCACCACTTCGTGTCCGGCGGAACCGAAGTATTCGAGGAAGGAGCGGCGGATTTCGTTCGTCGAGGTCATGCAGAGGCCGATAAGGCAGGCGGCGCGGGGCGGCAAGAGCGAAGGCGCGGGTTGTGAGCCTAGCCTTTGCGCGCGGTCACTTGCCATGCAGCGGCCTGGAAGGCGACGAGGCCATCGTCGCTGTTGTTTCGCAGCCATGCCTCGAGCCTTTGCTCTGCCTCTCGGCGTTGCTCTCCCTCGTGGGACCGGAGTACCGGTGCAAGTGGCCCGATGAGATGAAAGAAGGTGCAGGCATCGGCGACGGGGTCTTCTCCGGTCCCAGCTACATAGGCAAAGTCCAGCGGCTCGATTCGCACCCCGGACCATCCTGCTGCGGTCAGAATTCCTGATACTCGTGCAGGATCTGCAAAGGCAAAGGGGCCGGGGGCGTGCGGATCGCTGCGGCTCCCACCTTCACCTTTGATAGCTGCGAGCCCACCGATCCAAGCATTTTCATGGGGCCAGCGGAAGCAGGTGAAGGCGAGCCGGGCCGTTGGCGCGGCGATTGTGTGAAGGTGGGTGAAGGCGCCCACCGGGTCATCGAAGAACATGACACCGTGTCGCGAGACAAGGAGGTTCGGCGCGAAGTTTGGCCGCGACCAAACGGCTGCATCGCCTAGTTCGAATTCGACCGAGGGGTGGCTGGCGCTGCGGGCATTGGCGGCTTCGATGAGATCCGGGGAAACATCGACGCCAACGACGGTGGCTTCGGGACGGCGCCTTGCCATGGCGAGTGATAGTTCACCCGCTCCGCAGCCAATGTCGAGAATGGTATGGCCCGGCATTCCGGTCAGCATGTCGAGGAACTGGCTGGTTAGGCCCGAGAAACTGCGGTCGGTCAGTTGCCAGGCTTCGGCCCATGACTTGCCGACGCGGGATTGCCATTCGCTTTTGTCTGTCATGCTTTTGAAGGTAGGCCTGCAGGTCCGGTTGGGCAATGGCGCAAACAAAAACCGGCGCGAAGGGCTGATCCTTTGCGCCGGTTCATTGTTCCGGGCCACCTTTCCTTGCGGGAAGGCTGTACGGCCCCTTGAAGATCAGATGTCGTCGTCTGCGTCCGGACCCGCCATCATCTCTTCGGCGACCTTGTCGGTGCGGCTGCGGATGGCAGCTTCCAGACGGTCGCAAACTTCTGGGTTTTCCTTGAGGTAGGTCTTGGAGTTTTCACGCCCCTGACCGATGCGAATGGAATC
>CANGBE010000150.1 GCA_947451875.1 Sphingomonadaceae bacterium
GGTACAAGATCAAAGTTACCGACCTGATCGCTTCGCTGGGCGCCCAGACCATCGTCAACCTGTGCTATGACAGCGTGAGCGGCCTGAACAATCCGTATTGCGCAGTCGTCAATCGCAACTCGACGACTGGCCTTTTTGTCCAGCCTGCAGTGATCTCGGGCGGCATCAACTTCGCAGCTCAGAAGACCGAAGGCATCGACTTTGACGCCCAGTATCGCCACAACTTCGGCAACGGCATCAAGCTGAGCCTGCGCGGCATCGCCACGCTGGTAAAGCGTGTTGATAACTTCACCGATCCTACGCTGCCGTTCGTCCCGAACCGTCAGCTGGGTGAGCTGGGCGATCCGATCTTCGCTGCCAACTTCTATGCCAACGTTGATATCGGCGATTACTCGCTGTCGTGGACCACGCGTTACCTTGGCCCGCAAGCAATCAGCAACTGGGAAGCACAGCACCAGTACACTGGTCTCTGCCCAACGGCTGGTGCATTCACCGGCATCGCCGGTGCCGATGGCCGCACCTGCACCCCCGGAACGCTTACCTTGCTTGATCCGACGAACGCTGACCTAACCAAGGAAGTGATGTACCCATCGGTGTTCTACCACTCGGTTCGCGTGAACATGAAGATGGCTGACGGCAAGTTCAACTTCTACATGGGCATGGACAACGTGTTCGACACCAAGCCGCCGCTTGGCCTGCTCGGCACTGGTGGTGGTGATCCCTATGACACCACCGGCCGCTTCTTCTACGCAGGCTTCAAGGCCAGCTTCTAAGAACTGCCACAAACAAAACGGGGCGGCGTGATCACTCACGCCGCCCCTTTTTTGTGCCCGGTCCAGCTAGGTTTAGAGCACTGAGCCCTTGATCACTGCCGCCAAATCCTCGGCATCGGGAGCATTGCGTTCGACCCAGTTCTGCGCCTCGGCAATCTCGTCGCCCAGCACCTCGGCCATATCTGCGCGGCGTTCCAGCCGGGCGGCATTGTCAAAAGCATGGGCAGGGTTCTTGGAATAGGTCGAGAACAGCGGGCCTGAAACCACGGCATCGAACGCAGCCGGAGTGGCCGCCATGCCATAAAGCTTGGCCACCTGCTCCAGCGGCTCACGCGGATCGGAAAAGAACCGCTCGGCATCAAGGCTGCGACCGTTCGGCATCACATCAATCGCATCGGCAAAGCGCCGCATCATCGCCAGCCACAGCGCGGCGGCGAGCTTGGCGTCATTCAGATTCTCTATGTCGCGCAAATGCGGCGCCAGTTGCTGCGTCACCCCGCGCAGCCAAGCGCGGTGATTGTCGCTACGCAGGATCGCCAGCAAATAGTCCGACAGCGAAAGGTGCAGGAACACCGCAGGTGCCGCAGGATCGGCCGCGGCAATTTGCGTGAGCAGGAAGTTCACCGGCACATTGGCTTTGATCACCGTCTGCCCCGCGCCGGGATAACGCTTTGACAACATGGCGAGCGTAAGCTCCAGCTGCGCCGGATCATTGGCAAAAGCCTGCTGCCTCAGCGCCAGAGGCTCGCGCAGAACAAGGTTGTCTGCCAGCCCATCAAGCGCCCGCGCCAGCAATGTCGATCCACAATGCGCGACGTGGAAGATCCACCCAGTCTGCAGAAGCTTATTGTCGGTTTGCATCAGCGTGGAGCCGGGCACGTTCATCGCCCCATTCGCGGCTGGGGAGATGCGCCGGTCAAGGAAGATCGAGCGCTGGTAGGCCGCGCGGTCCATCGGCACAAACACCGCATTTCCGCCATCCCACGAATGCAGATAGTGATCGGGCGAGGTGAAAAGCTGTTCAAGAGTTGGGGCCATAACGCAGGCTATAGCCTCCGCCGGTCGGCTCGGCTATCGCTTGCTGCGCGATGGCGAAATACAATCCTCCCGAAGCCGGCAGGCCCCTTGTGCTGGTTGAGCCCACCGGCGAGAGCGACATTCTGGCGCTCGATCGCGATGCGGTGATCGCCCAATACAAGCAGCACGGAGCCCTGCTGTTCCGCGGCTTCGGTGCCGATCTTGCGCAGTTCTATGCCTTCGCCAAACGCTTCTGCAAAACCGGCGTTGTCAACGAGAGCCCGGGCCGGACGCCGCTTGATCTGGTCAACGGAATCTACGCGGTCGACGGCGGCACCAGCGCCTTCTCGCTCCACCCCGAACTGTCTCGCGAGCCTTGGAAGCCTGATGTCGCGATGTTCGGCTGCCTCTCGGCTCCGGGCCAAGGCGGGCTGACGACTGTTTGCGATGGCGTTGCCCTCGTCAAAGCGCTGCCGGATGAAGTGCGGCGCGGTCTGGAAGGGCGGCGGCTGATTTACCTGAAAGGCACCTGGCCTTCGCAGCTGGAATACTGGCTGGGCACCGCCACGCCGGATGACAACCTGCTCCGCAATCCGCCCGCAGGCTGTCCCTATCAGTTCATGAGGCTCAACGATGGCCGTGTCGCGCGGCTGTTCACGCGGCCCGCGCTGCACAAACCGATGTTCTGTGATGAGCTGGCCTTCGGCAACTTCCTGCTGTTCGCGCGGTTCAACAATGGCCGCCCCGATTTCCCGCTGCTCGATGATTACCGTCCGGTTCCAGAGGACTGGCTGCAGGCGATCAAGGCCGCTGGCGATACGCTCGCCTCAGCCGTGCGCTGGCGCAAGGGCGACCTTCTGATGATCGACAACACCCGCTTCATGCATGGCCGCACGGCGATTGTTGATGCCGAAGCGCGGCAGATCGCCACCTATTTCGGCTATCTCGATTTCGCCATTCCCGATCCCGAAGAGCCGGTAGATGCAATCTGGCGGCGCGAGGATTTCGAACCCCCGCGCCCGCCAGAAGAGCTAGTCAGGCATAGTTAGCTTACGGCCATAGTGAGCGCGCCATCGCCCTCATCCACCTTCACTGTGCTGCCATCCGGAATCTCACCGCCGAGCAATTTCTCGGCCAGCGGATCCTGCAGGTAACGCTGCACCGCACGCTTCAGCGGCCTTGCGCCATAGATCGGATCATAGCCAACCCGGCCCAGCCAGCGCTTTGCGGCATCGCTGAGCTCGATCACGATCTTGCGGTCCTTGAGCAGTTTCTGCACCCGGCCAACCTGAATCTCAACAATCGGCGCCATGTGTTCATGGCCCAGCCGGTGGAACAGGATAATCTCGTCAAGCCGGTTGAGGAATTCGGGCCGGAAGTGGCCGCGCACGATTTCCATCACCTGCGGCTCGACCGATTCAACCGTCTGCCCATCCTCAAGGTTTGCCAGATACTGGCTGCCCAGATTGCTCGTCAGGATGATCAGGGTGTTGGTGAAATCGACCACCCGGCCCTGCCCGTCCGTCAGGCGACCATCATCGAGCACCTGCAGCAGCACGTTGAACACGTCAGGATGGGCCTTTTCCACCTCGTCGAACAGCACGACCTGATAGGGCCTGCGCCGCACGGCTTCGGTTAGCACGCCGCCCTCGTCATAGCCGACATAGCCTGGAGGCGCGCCGATCAGGCGGCTGACCGAGTGCTTCTCCATGAATTCCGACATATCGATGCGCACCATCGCGCTGTCATCGTCGAACAGGAACCCGGCGAGCGCCTTGGTCAGTTCGGTCTTGCCGACGCCCGTGGGGCCAAGGAACAGGAACGAGCCGAGCGGCCGGTTGGGGTCTTGCAGCCCCGCCCGCGCGCGGCGCACGGCCTTGGACACGGCGATCACCGCATCCTGCTGGCCGATCACCCGCTTGCCGATGATTTCTTCCATCTTGAGCAGCTTTTCGCGCTCGCCTCCCATCATCCGGTCAACCGGAACGCCGGTCCACTTGGAGACGACGGCGGCGATATCTTCGGCGGTCACTTCCTCGCGCAGCAGGGCGTTTTCGGCCTGCCCCTGAGCCTCCGCAAGCTGCTTCTCCAGCGCCGGGATCGTGCCATAGGAAAGCTCACCCGCCTTGGCGAGATCGCCACCCCGCTGGGCCTGTTCCAATTCGATCCGCGCCGCGTCGAGCGATTCCTTGATCTTGCCCTCGGCCGCGATCTTGTCGCGCTCGTTCTGCCAGCGGGTGGTAACTTCGGCGGACTGCTGCTCAAGGTTGGCCAGCTCTTCGCGCAGCGCGGCGAGGCGATCCTTCGATGCCTGATCTGTCTCCTTGGCGAGGGCCATTTCCTCGATTTTCAGCTGGATGATGCGGCGGTCAAGAACCTCGATTTCCTCGGGCTTTGATTCCACTTCCATGCGGATGCGGCTCGCGGCCTCGTCCATCAGGTCGATCGCCTTGTCGGGCAGGAAGCGGTCGGTGATGTAGCGGTTAGACAAGGTCGCCGCCGCCACCAGCGCGCCGTCGGTGATGCGGACGCCGTGATGGAGTTCGTACTTTTCCTTGAGGCCCCGAAGGATCGAGATGGTGTCCTCGACCGTGGGTTCGCCGACGAAGA
>CANGBE010000151.1 GCA_947451875.1 Sphingomonadaceae bacterium
CTCAGCAAAAACAGGTCGTCCATCAACACCACCTCCTGGTGCCGCCATTGAATCAATCCTCAACGCATCATGCAAGCAATTTAACAGGTCCTGACCCTAGGTGTTGGTTACGTGGCCAAGACATGGTCGCTGAGCGCGATGGGTGGGCATGAGGAAACGCGGGCTGCGGCAGGGGACGCCAATTCCAACACCTTTTTCGGATTGAGCGGCGGCGCGGAAGTGTCGGTGATGAAGCACGTGGCGCTGACCGGTGGCGCGGCGCTGCAATATGCCAAATATGACGCACCCGACCCGCTGTTCCTCGTCGCGCGCGAGGAAACGCGACTGGATATTTCGGCGGGCGTGAAGATTTCGGTTCTGCCCAATCTCTATGTCCAGCCCAAGGCTACCTACACCCGCAACTGGAGCAACATCCCGCTCTACGATCACGATCGCTGGACCGCTTCGGCCGGTCTGCGTCTCGAATTTTGATCCCATGTTTCCGGAGAACTCTGCGATGAACCGCACTTCCACAGATAATAAGGCTTCCACAGGCAAGACTGCTGCCCGTCTGCTCATCACTGCCTCGGTTCTGGCCTTTGCCGCGCCGGCTTTGGCCCACGAAACCCTGTTCGCTAGCGATAATTCGCTTGGCCACGCCGCCGAGAGCGGCGAGCGCGTCACGCAGCAATCGGGGGTAACCCAGATCCGCCTTTCGGGCGGCGGCGTTGCCTCGTTTGTTGCTGGCGCCAGCTTCCAGATCCGCAGCGATGGTTCGGTCGATCTGTTCGCCGGGACAGTGACGATCGCCGGGAGCGAGGGGGCGCCAGTCGTCGTCCATCTCGCCGATCAGGGAGAAGGCCGGGTGGCCGGACGCGGATCGGCGGCGAGCTTTTCGGTCGATATCCGCGAAGGCGGACGCAACGAAGCACGCGGCCATGTGTTGACTGGATAGTGCAGAGGAAAGCGGGCACACCTTTATCCGCTCGATCATGCCCGGGATCATGTTTCAGGGCGAAGAGATGCAGTTGACGCGACTAATCACCAACCTGCTCGACAATGCCTTCAAATATGTGCCCGCCGGCGGAACGGTCCGACTTTTGCTGGAGCATGGGCCGATGATTTCGGTCTCCGATGATGGTCCCGGTGTTGCCGAGGCTGATCGCGAGGCGATTTTCGACCGCTTCCGCCGCGGCAAGACCGGCATGGCCAATGTCCCGCTGAACGGACACAGCGCCGGCCTCGGCCTCGCGCTTGCCCGCGCTATTGCCGAACGTCACCGTCTTACCCTGAACCTTGCGCCAAGCCAGAAGGGCGCATCCTTTGTTGTTGCACCGGAGACAAGCAGATGAGCAGACAGATGATTTCTCCCCGTATTGCCACGCTGGCTGCACTGGCTTGTGTTACCCTGCCAGCTGTGGCGGCTGATGCTCCCCTTCCGGCGGTTCGCCTCGCCAAGGCTATGGCCGCCGCTGCCGACGCCGAGAAATCGGGCGACAAGCTGGCGCTGGCCAAGGCCGTGCGGATCATCGACGCCTCGGGTTCGCACGCGCTCGATGCTTCGGAGCACGATCCGCTGCCGTCATGGCGCTCGGGCGCTGCTGGTTCCGGCACCCCGCCCTATCGCGGCCGTCCGCTCGGCCCCGGCTATCGCAGCGGCAAGCTTGATCCTGGCGGGCATGAATCCTTCAGCCAGCTGTTCCTTTCAGGCACCGGGGCTACAATCGCGCTTTCCGCCCCGACAGGCGACCGTTTGGGCTTGCGCGTGCTCGATCCTCAGGCCAAGCCGATTTGCGAAGATGGCACCGGCCGTGGCGGCATGTGCCGCTGGGTGCCGCTGTTCACCCAGCGCTACACCATCGAGGTGATGAACATCGGCAAGGGTGACGCGCGGTATTTCCTGGTGGTGCAGTAAGGGGGCGCAGGGGACGGTCCTTCTTCCCATTTGTGCTTTGCAAAAATGGGGAGGATCGCAGAATCCAGGCCTACGCCCGTTCCGCCAACACCATCGCCGCTGCTTTTTCAGCGATCATCATTACCGGGGCATTGGTGTTGCCTGAGGTAATTGTCGGCATCACCGAGGCGTCGACCACGCGCAAGCCCTCGATCCCGATCACTTTCAGCTTGGCATCGACAACGCTGCCCATGGCGGCAGTGCCTACCGGATGAAAGATGGTCGTGCCGATCTGGCCAGCTGCAGCGATCAGTTCATCCTCGCTTTGTTGCGCAGGACCGGGACGGACCTCTTCGGGCAAATAGCGCTCCAGCGCTGGCTGGCCGACAATTTGCCGGGTAATCCTGATCGCCTGCGCGGCGATACGACGGTCCTCATCTGTCGAGAGGTAGTTGGGCCGGATCGCGGGCGCCTCATCCGGATTGCTGCTTCGGATCCGGCTTGTCCCCCGCGCTTCGGGGCGCAGGTTGCAGACCGAGGCGGTGAAGGCCGGGTAGGGGTCAAGGTTCCCGCCGAAGGCCTCAAGGCTGAGCGGCTGGACGTGGTATTCCAGATTGGCACTGGCCTGTCGTTCGTCGCTTTTCAGGAATAGGCCGAGCTGGCTGGGGGCCATAGCCATCGGTCCGGTGCGCTTAAGCACATATTCCAGCCCGATCAGCGCTTTGCCCAGCAGGTTGCCGGCGCGCTGGTTTAGCGTTGAAACGTTCGATACCTTCCATGAGCAGCGTAGTTGCAGGTGGTCCTGCAGGTTCGCACCGACGCCGGGGGCGTTGATGACCGGGGTAATTCCCAGTTCCTTAAGGCGCTCGGCCTCGCCGATGCCTGACCGTTCGAGAATGGCAGGCGTGCCGATCGCCCCGGCTGCCAGCAGCACCTCGCCTCCGGCCCGCGCGACATGCTCCTCGCCACCCACCCGGTAACGCAAGCCGACCGCGCGACCCTTTTCGATAACCAGCTTGTCGACCGTTGCCCCGGTTACCACTCTCAGATTGGCACGGGTGCGCACCGGCTTGAGGAAAGCATCCGAAGCGCTCCAGCGCCAACCCTTGCGCTGGGTTACCTGAAACAGGCTTGAGCCTTCGTTATCGCCGCAGTTGAAATCGTCGACTGGGGGCAGGCCCCATTGCTCGGCAGCGTTCTGGAAAGCGTCGAGAATTTCCCAGCGCAGCCGCTGCTTCTCCACCCGGATTTCCCCGCCAGCGCCGTGGAATTCACTGTCGCCCTCGAAATGATCCTCGGCGCGGGTGAATAGCGGTAGGACATCGTCCCAGCCCCAGCCGTCCAGCCCCATCTGCCGCCAGTGGTCATAGTCACGTGACTGTCCCCGCATGTAGATCATGCCGTTGATCGACGAGCAGCCACCCAGCACTTTGCCGCGCGGGTACTTTAGGCTTCGTCCATTCAGGCCGGGATCGGGCTCTGTCGTCATGCACCAGTCAGTGCGCGGATTGCCGATGCAATAGAGGTAACCGACCGGCACCTTCACCCAGATGTAATTGTCCTTGCCGCCTGCCTCGAGCAACAGCACACGATTGCGCGGATCGGCGGAGAGGCGATTGGCGAGTACGCAGCCTGCGCTGCCGGCGCCAGCAATGACGTAATCAAACTGCTCGCCGTTCATGCGATGCCGTCCCAAACAAGCTTGGTGCCAAGCGCGACCATCAGCCAATAAATGATCGTATAGAAAAGGGCGGTATCAAGCCTGCGGATGATACGCACTGAAACCAGCGTGGAAACGATGGCCAGCGGGAACAGCAAAGCAGCTGCGCTCAGCGTTTGGCGATTGAGAGTGCCGAGCAGTACATAGCTTGGCACCTTGAGCCAATTCATCAGGGCAAAGAACACCGACGACGTGCCGACAAACTTTTCATGCGGTAACTTTCGCGGGGTGACCCAGATCTGGAACGGCGGCCCCCCTGCGTGGGCGATCTGGCTGGCGATGCCTGCGCCAAAGCCAAACAGGCAACCCACCCAACCCGGAGAGTCCGATGCTGCAATTATCCGTCCGCCGCGCTCCATCCAAAGTCGGTACATGCCAAAGGATAGCGTGATCAGCCCGAGCATTAGCAGTAGGGCCTTTTCACTCACCAGCGCCGAGTAGCCGGTTGCCAAGGCTATACCCACCACTGCACCCGGCAACATCCAGCTGACAATCCACTTGTCCCAGCTTTTGCGGAACGCCCAGACGCTGACCACATCCTGCACCAGCAAAACCGGCAACAGCACCGCCGCAGCGGTCGCCGGTGGCAGGGTCAGTGCGAGCAGCGGAGCACCCAGAACGCCAAGTCCTGAAAAACCGCCCTTTGCCATGCCGACGATAATCACGGCAAGGCAGGCGAGTGCGAGAGTGGCAGGATCAGCAAGCAAGGACATTGCTTTATTGCGAAGCACTTTTGCGCGCGGCGCGCAAGTTTGCCCTTTCCTACAGTTGTGGCTGTGTGAAACAA
>CANGBE010000152.1 GCA_947451875.1 Sphingomonadaceae bacterium
GACCAGCGCCGAACCAACGCCACCGATCGAGGGGCTCTGGATCACATCGAAGACCGGTTTGTAGCCGCCGACCATGCCGCGCACAGAGCCATCGCTCTGGAATTTCAGCTGCAACTTGCCGTGACGGAAGTCATACTTGGAACGGTTGCCGCGCAGATCGCGCGCGCCGCCCTGGCCCCAGGTCTGAGTCAGTTTGATATCCTTGGAGTCGGTGGTCAGCACCCCGTTCACGATCCGTCCATGCAGCACATTTCGCTCACGCGGGGGCTTGGTGGAGATCGAGAAGCTGGCCCCGCGCAGGAAATTGCCCATCGAATCCTGCGTCGGACGATCCGGGGTGTTGGCATAGATCACTTCGACATCGGGGTCGTTTTCCAGACTGTCGACACCGTGTAGCAAGATCACCTGGGTCCATTCGCCCGAGGCGTGGAACTGGCGCATGCCGACTGCCTGATCGCCTTTGATGCCATCAGTCCCGCGCCATTCGAGCGTGCAGCCCATCACACGGTATTCCTGATTGTCGATACCGCTCTGGCCGTCAGGCGTAGTGAACTGTTCGTGCTCGCAGGTATCGTCTTTGCCGCCGTCCAAGTGGAGGCCGAGCGCATACTTGCTCTGCACCGTGCGCATTTCGGGGCGCGAGAACATGTCGGGCTGCGAGCAGATGTTGGTATTGTTCGGCCCGAATACCGAGGCCTGCCATTTGGAGACCAGCTCCTTCTCGTTCTCCTTCAGGCTCAAGCGCGCGCGTTCGGCCTCTGGCAGGTCGTGGAGATACTGGTCGCGGATCTTGAGCACGGTTCCGGCGGGACAAGCGGTCTTTTCCTGCAGTACCGGTGGAATGAATTCGGTGACGACAAAGGCCATCGTGCCACCGGGCGGCGGTGGGGGCAGGTGGCTTTCTGTCGGCTGTCCGATTGCGCTCGATCTCAGGTGCGGAACGCCTGCGACAGGCCCCAGCGCGAGGATCGCCCCACCAAGTGGGAACAGGCAGGCTGTGCGAATGGCGAAGCGTTTTGCAGCGGGTGTCATGATAGCCTTTTCCCTCATGGCCGAAGCACCGTAGCGCCTGCTGGCACAAGCAGAGGATCGTCCCCTGCGCTGTAAAAAACAGGCTTGCCGCGATAGACCCATTGCGGACGATCACTGGAGTTGCTCACAGTCCATTGGCCAATGCCACGGCTGGCCATGGCGGCATTCAGCGGCATCCATCCAGCACAGTCCTTTGCGCAGGTGCCGCTGAACAGTATTCGGCCATCCTTGTCGGCGAGGGCATAAGCTCCATCTACAAATTTTGGCGATACGGTGCTGGGGGCAACCAGTGGCGGTATCGGGGGCACGAATTTCAGCGTGTTCCACGTCATCTGCTCGGCCCCGTCGAATTCAGTCGAGCCGCGCTTGCTGCCCTTCCGTACGAAGACCATGTTCCAGCCCTTGTAGACCCACTGGAGGCCAGCGGCCCCGTTAATGACAGACCAATCCGGCGCGGTCTGCGGGGTTGTGAACCCAGCGGGCAAGGGCGGCGGCTGGGTTCCCGGAGCAAGGCGGCGCTCTCCAAAGCCACGCGGCCAAGTGATGTTGGCCTTGGCATCCTTGGGCGCAAGCAACGGCTCCCAGTCCTTGGCGCACTCAGCCTTACAATAGTACGATGGATCAGGATCCCAGCGGATCAGCGTGCGCATATCCATGCCGTAAAGTGTGCGACCAGCCCTATCTGCATAGACCGAACCAGTGCTCGACTTCAGCACTTTAACGCCTGCCGGATATTCCGTTGTTGTCGCCGGTGCGATTGGCAGGTCGACCGGTTGTGCAAAGGAGGGCAACGGCATGATGCCTGCGATCACAGCTGCAAGGATCGGTGTCCGGTACATTCGTATCATTGCATCAATCCCCAGGTGCGCGGAAGGTGTCGTGGCAACCCTTGCAGGTTTTCCCGAGTTTTGCCGTTTCTGTGCGGATAGCCGGAGCGAGGCCTGCTTGTGCCGCCGCTTGCAGCGCGAGCGCCTGCTTGGAGAAAGCAGCCTGCGCCGCCTTGAACTTTGCCGTCTGGCTCCAGATTTCATCCTTGGCCTTGGTCTTTGCACCCGATTCCGGCCCAGAACCTGCGGGGAACCAGCCCGGCATTTCACGCGAGTAATTGACGATCTGCCGTGCGGCGATCTGGATCAGAAAGGTCTGCGGTTCCGGCGTGCGCAGTGAATCATTGACCGTCTTGAACGATGCGCCGAGTTCCCGAAAATTGGCGATCCTGCTGCGCACGTTATCTGCTGGCGCAGCGAAAAGCGGCCCAGCTGCGGCAAGCAGGCTAAATACGGTAATGGCGAGGCGCGCGCTTGAACGATGCAAATGAACTCTCCCAAGAGTCGCTCCGCGTTTTGCGGCTCAGGAGATGATAGTTCAAAAGTTGAACTGATCAACAGGCAATTTTGTATTAGTTGATTTGAGCAGGCTCTGCATCCCCTGCAGCAAAGACCGGATAGGAGCCAAGGAACAGCATCAGGGCAGCGTCAATTACACAGACTGGGATCACCGCCCAGAGCAGGGGATGATAACTGTGGTAATGATCATAAACCGCCCCCGCAAGCGGCGGGCCGAGCGCGCTACCCAGCATCAGCATCGAGCCTAGAACGCCATAGACTGCGCCAAATGACCTCAGGCCGACATGGCGCGATACAAGGAATGCTGTCACGCTCAAGCCAGCCCCGGTGAACATGCCGTAGATCAGCACTCCGGTGATCATTGCCGCGCGCGAATTGAAGGTATCGAGCAGCAGGTAATAGGCGATTGCGCCAATCCCGAAACTCAGCGCGGGAACCCAACGGCTTTCGGTCCGGTCAAGCAGCCAACCCGTGCCCAGCTTGCCCACAATTCCGGCAAAGCCAGCCATCGCGGCCACCATGGCGGCAGAGCCTTCGCCAAGGACGGTCTCGGACAGAATGGGCTTCAGCTGGAAAGTGACGCCTGATCCGAACAGCGAATTGAACAGGTTGACGATGAAGATCAGGATCATCGCCCGGCTTAAGATAGCTTTGCGGAAAGGCAGGCCGGGCAGGATTGGCGCTGTGCCGCCGGTTGCTGCAGGCTTGGCGCGGGGGGAATCGCGTAGCAGGAAAAGGCCGACCAGCAATGCAAGGCCGCCCCAGCCGAGGCCAAAGGCAATGTAGGTCTGCCGCCAACCGAAATTGTGGATCAGCCAGGAGCCGAAAAACGGCCCACCGAACTGCGCCAGTGCGCTGCCCGATAGCATCACCGACAGCGCCATTGCACGGCCGTGGGTGAAGGCGTTCGATACCGCCACCGTCCAGACTGTCGACTTTACTGCAAGCCCGACGGTTGCCAGCACGAACCACAGGGCAAACCAGGTCCAGATCTGGCTGCCGGCAAAGCTGAGCGATGCGAAGGCGAGTGAGGAGAGAAAGAGGCCGGGCAGGCCAATCTTCCTCGCCCCCAGTCTATCGAGCGCCGCGCCAATGAGAGGGCCAAATAGGAAGGCCATGAAGGCATAGATCGAATAGCCAAACGCAATGTCACGTCGCGCCCAGTGGAATTCCGCTTCCAGCGGTTGGATGAACATCTGGTTGGAATAGGCAAACAGCGAATAGAAGCTCATACCCAGCATGGCGGCAAGCACCAGTGGCCAATAGCGGCGCCATTCCTCTGCAGCGGTTTGCGGCACCCCATCCATCGGCTTTCCCCCCTTGGTGTCTAGTGCCTAACCCAGTTTCGCCAGAACCCGTTCACCGAAATCCGTGGCAAGCTCGCACCACTCCGCACGGCTGTCGACGTAAATACTTGCGCCAGCTCCGCTTGCGCCCTTGTCGCGGTAGCCAGAGATGATGTCGATGGCTTCCTGCGGATTGTAGCCCGGCTTGATCGTAAACACGCTCGACAAGACCACCTGCGGCGGCACTTTGCGGCCAACCTTAGTGCAGTGATCGAGCATATAGGCCAGCGCGGCGTCGATATCCTCTTCCTCGCTGAGCGAGACTGTCCGCGCTGTTGCCGTCACCGCAGCGGGGGCGAAAAACGGATGCCAGGCATCGCCCAGCTCAACCGCGCGGCGGATTGCGCGGCGGCTGTTGCCCCCGACCAGCAACGGCGGGTGCGGGTTTTGCAACGGTCTTGGCAACATACGATTGCCCGGAGCGGAATAGCCGGTGCCCTCGAAAGTGAAATCCTCGCCGGTCCAGGCCAATTTCATCGCGCGGATATATTCGTCCATCAGATCGTTGCGGTTATCGAAATCGACGCCGAGTGCTTTGTATTCCGCCTTCAGGTAACCCGCGCCCATGCCGAGCACCACCCGGCCTTTGGAGAACACGTCGAGAGTGGCTGCCGACCGCGCGGTAACAAAGGGATTGCGGTAGGGC
>CANGBE010000153.1 GCA_947451875.1 Sphingomonadaceae bacterium
ATGACCCATTCTTCGCCGTCGCGCACCGCACGGGTCTTGGCGGCAAAGACGTCTGATCCGCCCGAAGGCTCGGTAAAACCAAGGCACGAGGTGAAATCGCCGCGAGCAAAGCTCAGAAGCACTTCATCTTGCAATTCGGGCTGGCCGACTTGCTGAACGAGGACACCGGCCATTCCCGTCACGCCGCCTGCCAGACCGGCATAGCCCAGCTCTGCTGATACGTTGCGGCAAGCGCGGGTTGAATCAGCGTCGGCGCCCCGACCGCCCCACTTTTCCGGCCAGTTCGGAAACAACATGCCGGCCTTACCAAGCGCCCGGTGCACGTCCCAGTCGTGCGCTTCGAAGTTCTCTTCGAACAGCGCATGCTTTTCGGGATCCAGAATGCTGGTGAGCAGCGTGCGCAGTTCTTCGGCCAGCGGGTTGCCGATGTCGGGCGATTCAAAGTCGACGCCAACCACGCCGGGATCGGGCAGGCTTGCAGTCTCGCCCAGGAACAGCCGGCGCCCGCCGCGCTCCAGTTCGGCATCGGGATCGCCCAGCGCCAGTGCCCAGGCCTTGGCCCGGCGGTGGTAAAGCTGGATGTCATATTCGTTGCTTAGCCCGTACCCCGCGAAGGTATGAATGGCATGGGCCACACAATTGGTCGCGGTGCGGCTGGCCCACCAGAACAGCGTCGAAATCAGAGCTCCGGCGTCGGCCGTGCCGTCGGCCAGCGCCCTGAGCGTCCACATCGACAGCATCGCTGCCCCATCAGCATCGATGATGTCGACGGCGAGCGGGTGGCTAATCGCCTGATAGGTGCCGATCTTTTGGCCAAAAGCTTCGCGCTCGCAAGCATAAGCAGCGGCCATCTCGACGGCTTCGCGCGACAAACCGATAAGGGCATTCGCGGTGAGCAGTTTCCACTCCTCAATGCCTGCTTCCCAAATATTGGCGGCATCCGCATTGCTCGACAGCACGAAACGCTGGCCGCTTCCCGGGGTGAACAATCCCAATGCGGCACCGCCAAGCGTCAATGGCGCGTCGAGCGGCGCTGCGGGGCATTCGATTACCAGTTCCTTGCCATCGAACGTCAACACGCCATCGGCCACCGCGCCGCCGGGGACAAGTTGAACCTTGTCGTCGGCCACACTGCGCAGCGCTAGCGTCAGTATCGCTCCCTCGTTACGCACTTTGGCAATCCATGCCCGGGCGGTTTCGCCCCCCTCTTCGCCAAGGATGCGCAGCGCGACGAGCGATTCCGCTAGCGGCACCGGGGCAAGTCGGCGCCCGGCCTGCTCCATCATCAGGCAGGCATCGAACAAGCTCATATCGCCGCCGCCAGCCTGCGAGGAAACACGCATGAACGGCACTTCAAGCGCGACGAGTTCGTTCCACAGTTCGCGGTCGAATCCCACCGGCTCGGCCGTGCGAACACGGGCAGGGGTGGCTTCGCTGGCAAAAAAGCGTTCGAACATTTCCTTCACTGGAACGCTGTCTTCAGGCAGGCTCAATTGCATCTGGAAGCTCCAAATCAACGGATGCCGTAAAAGGCCGGGCTGCGGGCATCCTCAGGTCATGCCCCAATTCGGGGATTCGATTTCCCGGATACCCTCAAACAGGAATTTTGCAATGACATAGAGGCATGTCATTAAATTTGGCGTGCCGAACGACGGTCACGCTTCCTTCTTCGGAACATTCGCAACCTTGGGAAGGTTGTTGGTGTCCATGCCATAGCCAAACTTGCGGAAATTCTGGTTGTGGCACAAGTGATGGAGCGAGAAGGCCTGATCGATGGCGTTCGCCTGACCCTGGATATCCAGCGTCTTGTTTACCGCTTCTTTGGCCAGCTTGAGCGCGAAGGCGGGCTTGGCGGCGATCTTGATAGCCATGGCGAGTGCGAAATCATCCAGCTCATCGCGTTCGACGACATGGTTGACCATGCCTAGCCGGTGCGCTTCCTCGGCGCTCCAGCTATCAGACGTAAACAGGAACTCCTTGGCCTTGCGCGCGCCCAGCTCCCAAGGATGACCTAACCATTCGACGCCCGACACACCGAAGGTGACTACCGGATCGGAAAACACCGCTTCCTTTGATGCCACGATAATATCGCACACCCAGGCGAAGATCAGCGCGCCGGCGATGCACTTGCCCTGCACGGTGCAGATCGTTGGCTTGGAAAGGTTGCGCCAGCGGCGGGCGGATTCGAGATAGGTTTCCTTTTCCGCCGCGTACCAGCCGTGGGTATATTCCTCGGTAAAGTCGCTCCACGAGCTGACCCCGGGGCTGTTCTGTTGCGTATCCGCCTGATAGCCTTCGACTGTTCCGGCGATGTCATGCCCCGCCGAAAAATTCCGGCCATCCGCTCCAAGTATGATGACCTTGACGCTTTCGTCACGAACGGCCTGATTGAAGGCTTCATTCACGTCATAGATCATCTGCGGGTTGATGGCATTGTGCTTATCAGCCCGTGCCAGAACAATTCGGGCAACGCCGGGGGCCGGGGTTTCATAGCGAATGGTAGACTCAGTCATCGGGTCAGTCCTTGGTCTGGTGGGTGCGGCGATTATTCGGCGTCAGCCTTTTTTGCCGCCGATGCTGGCAATGTGGGCCACCATCAACTTCTGGTAATCGGCCCCCAGCATCAGCGAGCTATTAACAAGACGCTCCACCGACGCTGCCTGATTGGCGGGCAGGTCCGCTGCCAGCTCGATGGCGATCTTCGATGCACCCATCATCTCGGCGTTTTGCAGGGCGAGGTGGCGACAGAAGGCCATGACGTCCGCCTCGAACGTCTCGTCGGGATAGACCTTGTGCACCAGCCCCATGATGCGGGCTTCCTGCGCGTCGACCGGCATATTGGCCGTAATCATCAATCGCGCCCAGTGTGGTCCGACAATACGGACCAGACGGCTTACGCCATTGGTCGCTGGCAAGACGCCGAACTTGGCCTCGGGGAAGGCGTAGCTGGCACTCGCGGCGGCGAGACGGAAATCGCAGGACAGCGACATCTCCAGACTGCCGCCGACGCAGCGCGCCTGATGGGCAACGACGAAGGGTTTTTCGATCGCCTCCATTTCGTCCCATACTTGGCGCATGCGCGTTGGCAGGCGGCGGTGCGTTTCTCGAACCTGCGATCCGGTTGTCGGAAAGCTCTGCGTGCCTCCCCCACCTTCCTTGAGGTCTGCGCCCGAGGAGAAATACCGCCCGGTGGCGCGGATCAGCATGACCCGCAGTTCGGGTGTGTCACGATAGCGATCCACGGCTTCTTCAAGCCGGCGCATGAGCTCGGTGCTCATGGCATTGAGCTTATCCGGGCGGTTGAAGGTAGCAATGAGGATGCCATCTTCCTCGGTTACGAGCAGGTGTGGTTCTTCGCTCATTGTGTCTACTCAAGCCTCTTTCAGGACGGATTGCAGGAACAGCCGCACTTCGCGGTCGATCTGGTCACCTTCCGGGCCGCCGGGGAAGCCGGTGTGCCCGCCAGCCTCGGTCACATGCAGCGTCGCCGGGATGTCCGCTGCCCTGAGCGCCCTGTGCATGCGGACGGTGTTGGACAGATAGAGATCGCGCGTGCCGGTCGTCAGCAAAGTGGGCGGAAAGCCTTTGGAAAAATCACCGAACAGCGGCGAGAGATAGGGGTGCCGCAGGTCATGCCCATCGGCATACAGCAGGTTGACCGGCATCAGGCTGTCGAGGCTTGGATCGACACCGTCGTTCGTCTGAAAGCTGTCACCCGATTCGGTGAGGTCAGCCTCTGGCGTACCAAGAATAAGGCCCGCAGGAAGAGGCAGGCCCTCATCGCGGGCGCGCAGCATGAGCGCGGCGGCCAGATTTCCGCCAGCCGATCCGCCGCTGACGATGATTTGCTCTGGCGACCGCTCACGCAGCAAGGCGCGATAGGCGGCGATGCAATCATCCAGCGCCGCCGGGTAAGGATAGTCGGGTGCCATCCGGTAATCGACGGACCACACGCGCCGCTGCAACCGCATGGCAGTGCCGGTGCCCATAATACGGCAGAGCTGTCCGCCGCACAGGATCAGCGCGCCACCGTGAATGTCTAGGATGACGGGGCCACTATCCCCATCAACTCCCGCTGGAATAATGTCATAAACACGCGCGCCGTCTGCATCACGCTCGTAGACGGATACGTCAGCTTGCCCGCTGATATGGCTGAGCAGAGGGAGCACGCTCTGGTCAACAGCAGCAACATAAGCGCGCCAGCCCGCTTTGTCGTCCTGCGCCGGATAACCCAGACTGCGCGGTTGCGGTGTCAGATAGGCGTGCGCAACCGGGCTGAGGTGCGCCGGGACCGAAAGGTCTTTGGCAGGGACTCGGTAAGAACCGTCGCTGTTGGCGCGCTGTCCTTCGCCAG
>CANGBE010000154.1 GCA_947451875.1 Sphingomonadaceae bacterium
AGGCAACGATCAGGTCATCGAGCACCTGGCTGTTGAGCGCGTTTAGTGCCTGCGGCCGGTTGATTGTGATCAGCGTTACCGCGCCATGTGTTTCGACGAGAATTGTTTCGTAGCTCATAGGGGATTTTCTGCCTCAGTGATTGGTTTGGATATTGCGCAACAGCGCAGCAAGATGTTCTTTGCTGGCATGCTGATGGGCTTCGGCACTGTCGCTGCCGGTGTTTTCATAAGGTATCGGCTCATCAAACTGGTCGGCTGCGAGGTCCCAGTAGCGCCCGTCGATAAAATTGTAGAAGTGGGTCCCGCCCGTTGTCGCAGTCTTGACGATTTCGCCGCTGAAATAATGTTGCACTGCCAGCGCTGTCACGGCGCACTGATTGCGGCAAGGATTGGCAGGATCGAATGGGTCGGAAATCGTATCTGCCGACCAACTCCGCTTTACCGCATGGTAGAGATCAATCGGACTTGAGAACGTCATAAGGGTTTCCATTCCTTGTCAGCGGGCAGCGGCGCGAAGATCGATTCGATCAGTTCTTCAGAAACTTCTTCGGGAGTAGCCGGGTTCCACTGCGGGTTGTTATCCTTGTCGACGATCACGGCGCGCACACCCTCGGCAAAATCGGACCGGGTCAGAACGCGGGCAGCGATGCGGTATTCCATCACCATGTTGTCGGCGAATGATGTGCAGGTAAGGCTGTCATGCAGCTGACGAAGCGCGACCTTGCAGGTTTGCGGGCTCTTGGTGCGCAGCGTTGCAAGTTCCTTAGCCGCCCATTCGTCGCCATCGGCCGTCAGGCTGGCGAGAATGTCTTCGTATCTGTCTGAGGCGAAGTGACGGGCAATTTGATCAGCGTTGGCAGCGATTCGGGCTGCTGGCGGTTCAACCGCCAGCGCGGAGAGCACTGCGCCGGGTTCTTCACCAGCAACAATACGCGCCTTCGCTTCAGCAAGGCTATTGGCGCTGAGGTAATGCGTCGCAAGCCCCGCCCACAGGCATTCTGCGCCATCAATCCGCGCTCCCGTAAGCGCGAGGAACTGGCCGATCCGGCCCGGCAGTCGCGAAAGGTGCCAGCCACCGCCGACATCGGGGAACAGACCGATGCCTGTCTCAGGCATGGCAAAGCGGGTGTTCTCGGTCGCCACGCGATACTTCGCGGGCTGCGAAATACCGACGCCGCCGCCCATGGTGATGCCGTCCATGAAAGCCACCACTGGCTTAGGGTAAGTCATCAGCAGATTGTTGAGCTGATATTCCTCATAGAAGAACGCCAGTCCTGAAACGCCGCCGTCATTGAGGGCGGAATTGCGCAGCAGATTGATATCGCCGCCCGAGCAGAAGCCCCTGCCCTCGCTGTGATCGATGATCACCGCTTTGACTTCTGCATCGTCCCTCCAAGCCAGCAGCGCCTCGGTCATGGCGTGATCCATGCCTTGCGTCAGCGCGTGGATAGCCTTGGGGCGATTGAGCGTAAGAAAGCCAACGTAGCCGTCACGACGAACAATCAGCTCATTAGTGCTCACTTCAGCAGATCCCGCCCAATGATCATCCGCATAACCTCATTTGTGCCTTCAAGGATGCGGTGGACGCGCAGATCGCGCCAGAAACGCTCGATAGGATAGTCCTTGAGGTAGCCATAGCCGCCGAACATCTGAAGCGCCTTGTCGACGATCTCGCTGCCGCTGTCTGATGCCAGCTTCTTGGCCATCGCAGAGAAGCGGGACTTGTCGGGCGCGTTGGCCGAAACCTTGGCCGCTGCGAGATAGAGCAGCGCGCGCGCAGCCTCCAGATCGGTCGCCATGTCGGCGAGTGTGAACTGCGTGTTCTGGAACTCAGCAATAGCCTTGCCAAACTGACTGCGATCTTTGACGTAGCCCACCGCCTCATCAAGGCAGCGCTGCGCCCCGCCAAGCGAACAGGCACCGATATTGATGCGTCCGCCATCAAGGCCAGCCATGGCAAACTTAAAACCATCGCCCTCCGCGCCAACGCGGTTTGCAACAGGCACCCGAACGTTGTCGAATATGACTTGCGCCGTAGGCGAGGCGTTCCAGCCCAGCTTCTTTTCAGGCGCACCGAACGAAAGACCCGGCGCATCCTTCTCTACCACCAGGCAGGAAATACCCTTGGGGCCATCAACCCCGGTGCGGACCATCACGACATAGATATCATTCACCCCGCCGCCCGAGATGAACTGCTTGGTGCCGTTGATTACGTAGTGATCGCCATCCAGTCGTGCGGTGGTTTTCAGTGCCGCTGCATCCGATCCCGAGCCCGGCTCAGTCAGGCAATAGCTTGCGATCTTCTCCATCGAGACCAGATCGGGCAGATAGCGCGCCTTGATCTCGTCTCCGCCGAAGGTATCAATCATCCACGCGGCCATATTGTGGATCGAAATATAAGCGCTGGTCGCCGGACAGCCATAGGACATGGCCTCCATAATCAGCGCCGCTTCAAGCCGACCAAGCCCGATGCCGCCCATTTCCTCGGACACATAGATCGCGCCGAAGCCGAGCTCTCCGGCGGCCTTCCACACATCGACCGGGTAATGGTGATCCTCGTCCCACTGCGCTGCGAAAGGCGTGATGCGGTCAGCAGTAAACTTGCGCGCCATATCCTGAATAGCGAGCTGATCTTCGGTAAGGTCGAATTGTCCTGTCATGGCTCAGCCCACCAGTTCCATCACGTCCATGCCGAACAGTTCCTCATCGCTCGGAAGAACCTTAGCCACTGCCAGCGGCTTAGAAATCCAAGTGACATTGACCAGATCGGCCCATGTGATGTTGTTGTTGGTCGCATTGCCGCCCCACGAACCGCAGCCCAGGCTGAAAGTTTGGCGCATGCCGTTCCACAGGTTACCCGAATTAGAGGCAGACTGCGGCTGATTGACCATCACGCGGCTGGTCTTGGTGCCCATGGCGAGCTTGAGGATGTTCTCATCGCTCTGCGAGTAGATACCGCAGCTATGCCCCTGCCCCTGATAGGCCTGAATTTCGTTGGTCAGCGCGATAGCCTCGTCGATGTCTTTGGCGCGGTAGAGCGCCATGGTGACCGTCATCTTCTCGCCCGAGAACGGGTAGTCGGGACCAGCGCCGGTTTCCGGCACGATGAAGAATACTTTGCCTTCCGGCACACCAAAGCCTGCCATGCCAGCGATCTTCTCGGCAGGCTGCGCAACCGCGTTGGCGTTGATATGGCCATCAACCCAGATCGTGTTCTGGAGAAGCTGCTTCTCTTCGGCATTGACGATGTAGCCACCCTGATGGACCAGCTTTTCCAGCATCGCATCATAGATCGCATCGAGCAGAACCACCGAATTGTCAGACGAGCACGAGGCCGCGAGGTCCAGCGTCTTGGATATCCGGATCTTTTCAGCCGCGTCATCAAGGTCAGCCGTTTCATCAACGGTGATCACCGCATTGCCAACGCCAACGCCAAGCGCCGGTGTGCCCGAGCTGTAAGCTGCCTTGACCATCGGCGTGCCGCCGGTGGCAAGAATGCGGTCGCATTGGCGCATCACTTCGTTGGTTTTCTCGACCGAGGGGACTTCAATCGGGATAACGAGATCGGCGGGAGCTCCCATCTTGACCAGCGCATCGCGCATCAAGCTGCAGATAATCTTGTTGGTGATCTTCGCGCGCGGGTGCGGGCAGACGATGATCGAGTTGCGGCCCTTCACGGCCGAGATTGCCTTGATCACCGGGGTAGCCTCAGGGTTGGTCGAAGGCGAGAGCGCGCCGATCACCCCGATCGGCTTAACGATCTTGATGAGGTTGCGAACCGGATCCTCCTCGATCACGCCAACCGACTTGTCATTGATGATATCCATCAGCGTGGCGCGGGTCTTACGGAAAATCTTGAGGTACTTGCCGTCATAGTTGCCCAACTGCGTCTCATCGACGGTGTGCTGAGCGATCATTTCGGCTGTGGATTCCTTGGCAACAGCCCAGACCATACCGCGGATCCAGAGGTCGACCTGCTCCTGCGTGGCATCGGCGATCTGCGCCTGCGCCGCACGGCTGCGCGCGATGATCTCAGCGATTTCGCGAGCTTCGGGAGTGTCGTTGATCTGATCGGCGGCGGCCATGATAATGTCCTCGGACTTAAGTTAATTGATCGATTAAATTCTCTGCACATTCATCCAGAGAACGCAAGGTGATTCGCGGAAAGACAGCAGCCCGCCCCTTCCCAGCGGCAGGTTCAGGCGAGCATTCCGCTTAGTCGACTTTTAACGATCTGCTCGGCCTCACCGATGATCCGGTCCATCAGTTCCTGACAGGTCGGAATATCGTGGATCAGTCCCTGCACCAT
>CANGBE010000155.1 GCA_947451875.1 Sphingomonadaceae bacterium
CAAAGCCAGCCCGGCGGCCAACGCAAGCGTGGCAAGAGGCGGATCACCCGGCGCAGAGTGGACGACAGTCGATCCCATGAAATTGCCCGCACCATCGAACCATTCGCGTCCCTGCCGACCGCGCCCGGCAGTCTGCCGGTCGGCGATGAGCCAATCGCCTTCACGCACTAAGTCATGGCGCATAATCCGCGCGGCGAGTTCGGCATTGGTAGATGGAGTGCTGGCGAGAACTTCGATCAACGCGCGTCAGGCAAGGTGGAACAGCGCGGCCGCTGCCTTGTCCGCATAGTTTGCGAGGCACTTGGTAGCGAGATAGCCCAACGGCGAGATTGCCAGCGTGGCGATCAGCAGCAGCGCCTGATGTAACCAATCGCTCTTGCCCCAAGCCTTGCCCACCGGCTCGTCAAAATACATGACCTTGACGACCTTCAGGTAATAGAACGCTCCGATCACAGACGCGGCGATACCGATTGCAGCAAGCGGGACCAGTCCAGCCTGCACGGCAGACTGAAACACCACGAACTTGCCCCAGAACCCGAACAGAGGCGGAATGCCCGCGAGGCTGAACATCACGGCCGCAATGCACAACGCCAAAACACGGCGTTCGCGGGAAAGGCCAGCAAGATCGGCAATCGCCTCAACTGGATCGCCATTCTCGTCCTTGAGCATCAGCACGGCTACAAAACCAGCGACAGTCATGGCTAGATAAATAGCAAGGTAGACAAGCATCGCTGAAGCCCCCGCAGGCGTCGCAGCGGCCAGGCCTATCAAGATGAAGCCGACATTGTTGATCGACGAATAGGCCAGCAGTCGCTTAATATTTGATTGCCCGATTGCCCCAAGCGCGCCGACTATGATCGAGGCCATTGCCGCAAAAATGACGATCTGCTGCCAAACGTGAACCTGCGCACCAAAGGCATCAAGCGCTACCCGCATAGTCAGCGCCATGGCGGCAACCTTTGGCGCCGTGGCGAAGAACAGTGTGACCGGTGTGGGTGCGCCTTCATAAACGTCAGGCGTCCACATGTGAAACGGCACGGCACTGATCTTGAAGGCGAGACCTGCGAGAACGAAGGTCACTGCGACAATCATTCCGGCACTCATGCCAGATGCTGTCGCGGCGTGGATGCTGTCAAAGCTAGTAGTCCCGGCAAAGCCATAGACCAGACTCATGCCAAACAGCAGAATGCCGCTGGCGAGAGCGCCAAGGACAAAATATTTGAGGCCGGCCTCAGCCGAACGTTCGTCCGTCCGCAGGAACGCAGCCAAAACATAGGCCGCCAGTGAGTTCATCTCGAGGCCGATATAGAGCGAAATCAGATCGGTCGCGGAAACCATGATGCCCATACCCAGCGTCGCGAACAACACCAGCACTGGGTATTCGGCGCGCATTGCCTTGGCCTGCTCAAAGAAAGCGGGCGCGACGAGCAGCGAAGCTCCAGCAGCAGCGTAGATCAGCAGTTTAGCATAAGCAGCAAAGGCATCGACGCGGAGCTGGCCGTAAAAGACAAGCGTATCCGGCCCTTTGGCACCGATGCAGAGCACCGGTGCGACCAGTACCGCAGAGACCGCCAACGCAGCAACAGCCGCCCAGGTAATCATCCGACTTGCCTTATCGCCACCCCAAGCTGCAACGAGCAGCAAGGCGAGGCCGGCAAGGCTCAACACTTGTTCAGGCGCAATCAGGCGCAGGACATGGCCCCAGTCCATTATTCTGCCCCCTCATGTTCGGCATGTGTTTGAATTGTTGGCTTCCCGGCCATGAACTGCGCGTCACCGGCGGGCTTAGCCCGGGCTACGCGCGCTTCGAGTGCGGCGATATCTGAACGCATCGGCGCGAGGAATGTTTCTGGATAAACGCCCATCCACAGGACCGGGACTGCCAGCGCGACAACCATGGCGATCTCGCGCGCATCAAGGTCTGGCATAGCGGCGGCATCGACGTTCTTCTGGTCACCAAAGGCCACGCGGCGGTAGAGGTAGAGCATATAGGCCGCGCCGAGGATCACCCCGGTGCCACTGATCGCCGCCACCCAGCTCGATACCTGATAGACACCGAGCAGGCTGAGCAACTCGCCAACAAAACCAGAGGTTCCCGGCAGGCCAACCGAAGCCATGGTGAACAGCATGAAGAATAGCGCGTAGCGCGGCATGTTTATGGACAGGCCCCCGTAACGGCTGATCTCGCGGGTGTGCAGGCGATCATAAATGATGCCGACGCATAGGAACAAGGCGCCCGAAACGAAGCCATGGCTGAGCATGACGATCATCGAACCTTCCAGCCCCTGTCGGTTGAAGGCGAAAAGGCCGACAGTAACAATCGCCATGTGCGCAACCGATGAATAGGCGATCAGTTTCTTCATGTCGCTCTGCACCAGCGCGACCAGCGAGGTATAGACCACCGCGACCATCGACAGCACAAAAATCAGCCAAGCGAATTGCGCAGAAGCCTCTGGGAACATGGGCAGCGAGAAGCGGATGAAGCCATAGCCGCCCATCTTCAGCAGCACGCCCGCCAGCAGCACCGAGCCGGCGGTTGGTGCCTGCACGTGAGCATCGGGCAACCAGGTGTGCACCGGCCACATCGGCATCTTCACCGCAAAGCTGGCGAAGAATGCGAGCCACAGCCACTTTTGCGCGGCCGGATCGAAATCATAGGCCATCAGGGTGGGAATGTCAGTCGTCCCGGCATCATTCGCCATCCACAGCATCGCGATCAACATCAGCACCGAGCCAAGCAGGGTGTAGAGGAAGAACTTGTAGCTGGCGTAAATCCGGTTCGCCCCGCCCCAAACGCCGATGATCAGGTACATCGGGATCAGCCCGGCTTCGAAGAAGATGTAGAACAGGAACAGGTCCTGCGCGGTGAACACACCGATGATCAGCATTTCCATGAGCAGGAATGCGGCCATGTATTCACCGACGCGCTTTTCGACTGATTTCCAGCTCGCACCGATGCAGATCGGCATCAGGAATACCGACAGCTCGATCAGCAACAGAGCTATGCCGTCAATGCCGAGCTTCCACGAAAAGCCCTGGAACAGCGCCACGCTCTCGCGGAACTGCCATTGATCGCCGCCGATCTGGTATTGGCTCCACACGACAAGGCCGAGCACGAAATCGACCAGCGTCGCTGCCAGAGCAATCTTGCGCGCGCTGCTGGCGCTGGCGAACAGGCATGCCACCGCCCCGAGCAGCGGCACCAGCATCATGGCTGAGAGGATAGGAAAGCCGTTCATCGCACCATCATCCAGCTGACTGCCCCGACAAGTCCAAGCAGCATAACCAGCGCATAGGAGTAGAGATATCCCGATTGCACCTTCTGTGCGTAGCGGGTGCCTTGGGCGACGAGCCACGCAGCGCCGTCTGGTCCAAAGCGGTCAATCGTTCCTTCGTCGCCAGCCTTCCAGAACAGGCGGCCGAACCAGAAGGCCGGGCGCACGAAGAGGAAGTTGTAGAGCTCGTCGAAGAACCACTTGTTGTAAACGAAGCGATGCAAAACACTAAACTGCTCGACGAATGCTGCTGGAGCCTTCGGATTGCGGATATAATTGTTCCAGGCGATCACGAAGCCCGTGAGCATCACCGCGAACGGCGCCCATTTCACCCACAGCGGCACGCCGTGCATGGCGTGGATCAGGTGCTCGTTGAACGCGACTGCGCCTTTCCAGAACTCACCGGTGCCTTCGCTGATGAAGGAATGGCTGAACAGAAAACCGGCAAACACTGCGCCAAATGACAGCAAGCCGAGCGGGATCAACATAGAAAGCGGGCTTTCATGCGGGTGATAGCCTGCGGTACCGTCATCGTGGTGTGCGTGATCATCGTGCCCGTGGCTGTCATGGCCATGATCGTGCATCGCGTGCTGGATATGCTCCGACTGCGACCAGCGCGGCTTGCCATAGAAGGTCAGGAACACCAGACGCCATGAGTAGAAGCTGGTGAGCAGTGCGGCGGTAATCCCGCACCAGAAGCCAAACGAGCCCGAGGAACTGGCGCTTGCATAGGCCGCCTCAAGGATCGAATCCTTGGAATAGAAGCCTGCAAAGCCGAACACATCAACGATACCGACGCCGGTAATCGCCAGCGTGCCCGCCATCATCGCCCAGAAAGTCAGCGGGATCTGTTTACGCAACGCGCCGTAATAGCGCATGTCCTGCTCGTGATGCATGGCATGGATCACCGAACCTGCGCCAAGGAACAGCAGCGCCTTGAAGAACGCGTGGGTAAAAAGATGGAACATTGCCGCACCCGGAGCGCCAACGCCTGCAGCCACGAACATATAACCCA
>CANGBE010000156.1 GCA_947451875.1 Sphingomonadaceae bacterium
GAAGGCGAAATAGAGGAAGTCCCAGTAATCGGGCTCCGGCGTTCCGGGGAATTCGAACCCGCCGCGATTGGTCACCCCATCATAGCAGCGGGCGTAATGCATATGGGCATAATGCATCATGAAAACGAGGTTGAGGAAGGCCCAGGCCAGCGCCAGAGTCGCCACCAGCTTGATGATCGCGCGCATATCGCCGTGGTGCGCGGCTGGCAGCTCTGCGGTGATCGCGGTCATGATCGCCAGCACGGAAAAGCTGGTGATCAGCAAGACGACCGCCCGGTTGGCATCGTTCTGCACCGCATGGTGGTGCATCTGCTCGGCCCCGTGATCCTTGGTCAGCGGCCAGAGCGACAGGACGAAGGCGATGACGCCAAGATCAAAGCCGATCACCAGCGAATCGCCCCAAAGATGCCCGCTCATCCAGTGCCGCCAACCCGCCACTGCGAGCATCACGCCAACAAACAGCACAAAGCGCGGCGGCGCGATGTGGTGGCCCAGCAGGGTCCGCAGATTTCTTAGCGGGCCCTGCCGTGCGCTCACTTGCCTGTGGCCTTTGATTTGGAAGCAACCCTGGCGGCGGGCATCGGCCTTCTTGGACTTAGCAACAGATCAAGCCCAGCGGGATATTTCCCCGGTACGGCGCGCTCCAGCCAAGGGTAGCGCAGGCCGTCGTGATAGTTGACCGGCACGGTGAAGAACCGGTCGCCGCGCTGGATCAGCAGGTCAATCGCATTGCTGCCGCCCTTGGCCGCTGTGATCGCCTTGGCCAAAACCTCTTCGCCCATCGCCTCGCCGTTTACCGCGACGATCTTTGTGCCGGTAACGATCCCGGCGTTGAAGGCCGGGCTATCCCATCGCGTGCCGGTAACCTTGCCCTCTTTGTCGAGCGTCACGCCCAGTGAATAGGAGAGTGAGGTGGACTTGGCCTTGGCGATGCGCGCTTTGTCATAAGGGTTGGGCGCGTCCTTCCAGACCAGTTTGTAACCTGCCTTCTCGATCCCGGCGAGCGGGGCGGGACGGCCATGATCGTCAATGCGCTCATGCAGGAATTTGGCCCAGTCATAAGCGTAAACTCCGTTTAGCGCCGCAACGACATCGCCGAATTCATATGGAACCTGGCCCCAATCGCCATCGCGGATGCCGAAGAAAGCCTTGGCGAAATCATCAAGCCCCTTGGTGCCCTTGGTGCCCTCGCGGATAATCTGGTCGGCTTCGAGCCAGATAAGCGAGCTTTCGCTGTAATAGTCCTCACCGCGCGCCAACGACGGATAGGGTTTGGCCTTGCGCGCGGCGAAAACCGGATCAGCGGTAGTATCACTGACCGAGCGCCATTCGCGCCCCGGCTGCATCGAATACTGCCCAGCGGAATTGGCCAGCATGCCCAGCGCAATTTCCTTCGACTGGATGCCCGAGCGTGCGGCGTGAACTATGCCCCAAAACTGGTTCTGCCCTTCATAGACCCACAGTAGATCGTCCTGCATCGGCTGGCGGTAATCGGGCGTCCACAGCCGCGCTGGGCGGCGGAATTTGCCGTCCCATGAGTGCGAAAGCTCGTGCGCGATCACATTGCGATCCCAGTCGTTTTCGCTCCACTTGATGAAGTTTTCCGGCTCCATCTGGTTCTCGCTCGATCGGTGATGTTCCAGCCCGATGCCGCCCATGCGGTCAGTCAGGGCAATCAGCAGGTCATAGTGATCCCAGTGGTGGCTGCCGTAACCCAACACCTCTTCCTCAACCATCGCGCGCAGTTTTGTCAGGCCTTCGGCGGGCAGCTCAAGCTGCTCTGGCTTGTCGGCGACAACATCGGCGAAGGCATTGTGGCCCAGATCCCAGCGCCGGGCATACTTGCCCGCAAAGATCGGCGAATCGACCAACACTTCGTAATTGGTTTCGGCCCAAGTGACTTTTGAATCGCTTGCACTCTGACCATCCAGCGCGGTGAACGCTGTCCAGCCATCGGGGAAAGTCACCGTCGGCTTCACCTTGATCTGCCTCACGTAATGCCCAGCGGGATAGAGGCTCATCTTCTCCCACTGCAGGTTGAGCATTTCGCGCGTCATGGTGATGCGCCCTTCGCTGGTTTGCAGCGGGCTGGTGTGCAGAAACTTGGCGGTAACCGCAGTGGCGCCTAGCGGTACTTCTACGTGGAAAGCGAAAACCTCCACCGGATCGCGCTTCCACACCAGTTCCTTGTCACCGGCATAGAAGTGAATGTTGACAAGTTCGGCTAGCGGGCCACGACTGCCGTGCTCGCCGGGGAGCCAGCGGGGAAGTTGCAGGATCAGATCGCGGGTGCCTGCCGCCACCGGCACAGTCTGGACCACGCGATAGACGCCGCGCGTTACATCGCTGGCATCGATATCCAGCGTCATCGTGCCGGGATAGGCCACGTCGCGCGCATCGGGCACGGTCTGGACAATCGGCACGGCAGTTGGCGCGGATATTTGCGCGATGGCAGTGGAGGAAAGCAGCAGGGCTGCGATTGGGGCTAGAGCCAGTTTTGGCGCGAATTTAGTTGTCATAGAGATGTTTTGTGCCGGTAAGGCGCGGCAATCGCAACCTCGCAATCGACGAGTAACTTTCCCGCGCCGTCCAAATCCTATAAGCGCGCGCCGATGAGCACAAAAACACCACAAGCTATCCGTGGCACCCAGGATATTTTCGGCGTCGATGCCGAGGCTTTCGCCTTCGTCGTCGAGACCTTTGAGCGCGTGCGCAAGCTCTACCGCTTTCGCCGGATCGAAATGCCGGTGTTCGAAAAGACCGAAGTTTTCAGCCGCTCGATTGGCGAAACCACCGATGTCGTCTCCAAGGAGATGTATTCGTTCCTCGATCGCGGCGATGAATCGCTGACCCTGCGCCCCGAGTTCACCGCCGGCATCGCCCGCGCCTTCATCACCAACGGCTGGCAGCAGCACGCGCCGCTGAAGGTTGCGACGCACGGCCCCTTGTTCCGCTATGAGCGCCCGCAGAAGGGCCGCTACCGCCAGTTCCACCAGCTCGACGCCGAGATCATCGGTGCGGCCGAACCGCAGGCCGATGTGGAATTGCTGGTGATGGCCGATCAGCTGTTGAAGGAACTGGGCATTGCCGACGGCGTAACGCTGATGCTCAACACGCTCGGCGATGGGACAAGCCGCGAGGCATGGCGCGCCGCGCTGGTCGACTATTTCCGCGCGGTGAAAGGCGAGCTTTCTGAGGATAGCCAAGAGCGGCTCGAAAAGAACCCACTGCGAATTCTGGATAGCAAGGACCCGCGCGACAAGGTGTTCGTCGGCGATGCGCCCAAGATCGATGATTACCTGAGCGCCGAGGCGCAGGATTTCTTCGGCAAGGTAACGAGCGGGTTGGACGCGGCCGGAGTGGCATGGACGCGCGCGCCATCACTGGTGCGCGGACTGGATTACTACCGCCATACCGCGTTTGAATTCGTGACGGACCGCCTCGGCGCGCAGGGCACGGTGCTCGGGGGCGGGCGCTATGACGGGCTGATGGAATCACTCGGCGGTCCGCCGACACCGGCTGTTGGCTGGGCTGCGGGGATTGAGCGGCTGGCGATGTTGGTAGGGGATGCTGGATGCGCCATTGCTGATCAGCTTGAGGCAGCGGTTCTTGTCGAGAACGACTCTGGCCTCGAATCCGCAATAAGGCTGCTTTCACAATTACGGGCAACTGGGATTTCTGGCGAAATCATCGCGTCAGGTTCACCCAAGAAGCGCTATGACAAAGCGGTGAAGCTGAATCCGCAAGCCATCCTGCGAGTCAACGAAACCGGATACTACGGATATTCAATGGATGGTAACAATGATCGGCTTCTTGCATTCTTGAAGACCCTCCCTTGAAGAATTCCCTAATTCACCAGCTCCGTCACCCTGAACTTGTTTCAGGGTCCATTTCGCCTCGCAGGCCGAAGCTCTGTTTGGCAGCAATGCCTCGCCGTCGTGCGTCGAAGGCGGGAGCTGGGTGGGCGGCACAATGGATCCTGAAACAAGTTCAGGATGACGACCTTCTTCATTCCTAGCGCCTCATTAATTCCGTCACCCCGGGATTGACCCGGGGTCCCGCTTTCATTCTCGCGGAGGTTGGATAAAGAAGCGGAATCCCGGCTCAAGGCCGGGATGACGAAGGGACAATTTGGAATGTCAGTTTCAAACAGCCGCCTGAGCCCGCGTTAGCCCAAACTCTTTCCTACATCACCGCTCCGTGCCACGGTTACCTTGCCCTTTGATCATTCATTCCAGACTGAGCGAAAAAATGTTTCTCCCGTCAACCTCGTTCGAAAATC
>CANGBE010000157.1 GCA_947451875.1 Sphingomonadaceae bacterium
GTGATGCACAAACATCGCGAATTCGTGCTTGCTGATATTCCCGGCCTTATCGCCGGTGCTGCTGAAGGCGCAGGCGTGGGTGACCGTTTCCTCGGCCATATCGAGCGCTGCCGCGTGCTGATCCACCTGATAGACGCCTATGGCAAAGACCCGGTCGAAGCCATGGAGATCGTCGAGGAAGAACTCGCTGCCTATGGTGCCAAGGAGGGCGGAGGCCTTGAAGACAAGCCGCGGTTGGTGGTGCTCAACAAGATCGACCTGATCGACAAGGAAATGGTCGAGGCGTTCAGTCAGGAACTGCTGGAGGCTGGGGCTGAACAGGTGTTTCCGATCTCTGGCGCGACAGGCGAAGGCATTGATGCTCTGCTCGATGCCGTAATCAGCTATCTGCCTGCTGCCACGATGACCGAACGGCCAGCGGGTGAGCAGGAACAAGCTGAAGAGAAGCCCTGGTCGCCGCTGGGCTGAATGTCTCGCAAGCAAATCTCTTGCGAGACAGCCGCTAATCGCTAATCCCGCGCTGATGATCATCGCTCGCCTTTCCGATCTGGCTGACAAGGCCAAATGCCCACGTTTGGTGGTCAAGGTTGGCTCGTCGCTGCTCGTCGGCCCAGATGGCCTGCGCGAGGCGTGGATCGAGGCGCTGGTAGCAGAGATCGCCGCCCTGCGCGCAGGTGGGCAGGAAGTGATCGTCGTTTCATCAGGCGCGATTGCGCTGGGCGCCAAGACGCTCGGGCTGGACAAAGGCGGGCGCGGCAGCCTTGCCGATGCACAGGCGGCAGCGGCGGTGGGCCAGATCGCCCTTTCCGGCCTGTGGGCGCAGTTGCTCGGCCAGCATGGCATTGCCGCCGCGCAGTTGCTGCTGACGTTGGATGACCTTGAAGATCGTCGCCGTTACCTCAATGCCACGGCTACGCTCACCCGGCTGCTAGACGCGGGTGCGGTGCCGGTGGTCAACGAAAACGATTCTGTCGCAACGCAGGAAATCCGTTTTGGCGATAATGACCGGCTGGCGGCCCGGGTGGCGCAGGCGGCTCATGCTTCTGCGGTTCTTTTGCTGTCGGACGTTGACGGCCTGTTTGATCGCAACCCCAAGGATCCCGAAGCCAAGCTGCTGCCGCTGGTGCAGGGCGTTTCAGCAGAGGTTCATGCCATGGCCGATGGTGGTTCAGCCTCGGGCCTTGGCTCGGGCGGGATGACGTCAAAGTTGCAGGCTGCGGAAATTGCCGAGCGCGCTGGAATCGCGCTGGTGATCGGAAATGGAACGCATGATGCGCCAATCGCGCGGGTGACGCAGGCGGGCGTTGGAACGCTGTTCCTGCCGAAAAGAAAGGCTGCGGCGCGCAAGGCGTGGCTCGGTGGGCGGCTTCGACTCAAAGGTGTGCTGGTTGTCGATGCCGGTGCGGCCAAGGCGCTGGGGAAAGCCTCAAGTCTGCTCGCGGCGGGTATCACTGCGGTTGAAGGCGAGTTTCATCGCGGCGATGCTGTGGCGATCCGCGATGCGGAGGGCCGGGTGCTCGCGCATGGGCTTGCCGAATATGATGCCGGTGAATGCGCCAGCCTGCAGGGCAAGAATAGCCGCGATCACGCCGATATTCTGGGCTACGCGCCGCGCTCGGCCGTGGTCCACCGCGACCAGATGGTGCTGCTTTGACGCTTGCGGTTACCGGAGCCACCGGGTTCGTCGGGCAGGCGCTGCTCGATCGCGCAACCAAGGCCAGAATACCTGTCCGCGCACTCACCCGCCGCCCGACAGAACCGCGCGCCGGCGTCGACTGGGTGTTGGGCGATCTAGGTGCGGTAAATGCCCTCGTGCAGCTGTGCAAAGGCGCGGAAGCTTTGGTGCATGTCGCTGGCGTAGTTTCTGCACCCGATGCTGCCGGGTTCGAGGAAGGCAATGTCACTGGCACCCTGAACGTCATCAAGGCGGCGGTGAAAGCTGGCGTGCCGCGCCTAATCTTCGTCTCCTCACTATCGGCGCGCGAGCCGCAGCTATCGGCCTATGGCGCAAGTAAGGCGCGGGCCGAGAAGCTGGTCATGGCCAGCGGTCTTGATTGGACGATCGTCCGCCCTCCGGCGATCTATGGCTTTCGTGACAAGGAAATGCTCGATCTGTTCAAGGCGGCCAAGTGGGGCGTGGTCCCCATGCCGCAGCGTGAAGGGCGCGCGAGCTATATCCATGTCGATGATCTCGCCCGCCTGTTACTGGCGCTGATCCCCGGCGGCGAGGCAGTGACCGGGCAGATATTCGAGCCTGACGACGGCAAGAGCGGCGGCTGGGGCCATCGCGAGATTGCCCGCACAATTGGCTGGGCAGTCGGGCGTCGGCCTGCCGTGGTTCACCTCTCGCCTGCGATGCTTGGCCGCGCAGCGCGCTGGGGCGGGAAACTGCTAGGCAGCCGGTTCAAGCTGACGCCGGACCGGGCTGGCTATGTGTCCCACCCCGATTGGGTCTCTGCCGAAACAGCGCGAGTGCCTGAAGAGCTCTGGAAACCCAAAGTGCCTACCCGCGAAGGGCTGCGCGCCACGGCTAAATGGTACCGCGAACAAGGCTGGCTCTAGCCTGCCAAGACGCTCGATTTTATCGCCCTAACGTTGCCTTGCCTCTTGGCCCGAGACCCGGACAGGTGCACACTGTCTGCATATCGGGAAAAGGAATTCGAAATGGCGACACTTTTGAAGGCAGGCGCAGACGACGCCAAACGGTATTGGCTCGACGAAGGACGCGGCGACGAGGGCGGTTTTATCCGCGAAGTTGACTATGCAGCCAATGCCCGCGGGATAGATCCGCTATTCGCTGGCCTGAAGATCGTCGACTGCGATACCCATTTCACCGAACCGGCCGACCTGTGGACCGCCAATGCCCCTGCAGGCCTGAAGGACAAGATGCCGCACGTCGAACGCATCGGCGAGGCGGACAAGTGGGTCTGCATGGGCCGCGATTTTGGCAGCCTTGGCGGCAATGTGATCGACAAAAACAAAAATAAGCTGCTCGGCAAGCTTGCTTTCCGCCGTTACGAGCAGATCGCACCGGGTTCCTATGACGTCGCCGAGCGGCTCAAGGACATGGATGACATGGGCATCTGGGCGCACATCTGCTTTCAGAACGGCGGCGTCACCCAGGCTGGATCACTGGTCGCGCTGGGTGACGAGCAACTGGCGACAGCTATCTACCAGATTTACAACGATGCCTGCCGCGATCGCATGGTGATGTCTGGTGGCCGGATCAATGGCATGGCCACACTGCCCTATTGGGACAAGAAGCTGATGGATGCCGAAATGCGGCGGATCATCGACATGGGCATCAAGGGCGTGGTTCTGCCTGACCGGCCAGAGCGCCTGTCCGAAGGCTATCTCGGCCCCGACGGCAAGATCAACCCGTTCTGGGAAACCGTGTTCGACCTGTGCAACGAAAGTGGCACACCGCTGACCTTCCACCTCAACTCATCGCTCGATGCCGAAAGCGTGATGTGGGACAATCTGGGCTTTGACCAGAAGCTGCCGATCTCGGCGCTGATCCACAACATTGGCTGCGCCGCGACAATGCTAAATTTCATGGTTTCCGGCCTGCTTGATCGCTTCGACAAGCTGAAGATCGGCCTGATCGAAAGCGGTATGGGCTGGGTGCCCTTTATGCTGGAAGCGATGGACCACCAGCTCAAGGAATTCCGCACGCGCGAAAATCGCGGCTTCAAACTGTCCAGCTCGGAATACTTCAAGAAGCACTTCTGGGTTAGCTTCTGGTTCGAGGATTTCGCGCCCAAGCACATGCTTGATGCGATCGGTGCTGACCGGATCCTGTTCGAAACTGATTATCCGCATCCCACCTCGCTCTATCCCGGCGTGCAGGACAAGCTGGTTGACGTGCTTAAGGATCACGATGCAACAACCCGCAAGCTGATCCTGCAGGATAACGCGTCAACGTTGTTCAACCTCAGCCTCTGATCAGTTTCCATCGATAAAACGCTAGTTATCAGTAGATTGATTCATTTTCTGCGGTAGAACGACGCTCTTGCGCGATGAACCGACTTGAAATCGCCCGTCCACTCACCAAATCTATTGTGTGCGGGCCGGGCCCCTCTGGCGATGTTGTTTCCTTGAAACTACAACGTGATGTCGGACCGCATCAGGTGACCCCTGATGCATTTGGCCCTTTTTGCGCTTTTGTCTTCGGTCACCTGTCGAACATATCGACTATGGAGTGGCCTGATGACGATAATAGCCTACCGACTGCACACGGTTCATGCACGGCTTAAAGCCGAGATCAAACGTGAACTTA